>NZ_CBFFRK010000020.1:0-54461 GCF_965644245.1 Erwinia sp. V71 | reverse complement strand
TTCAGGCAACCGTCTGTGGTGTTTGCAGAGCTAAGATTGGCGGCTTAGCGTTGCACTTCGGAGTTGAATCCGCCGTTTTCTTCATCAGAATAACTTATCGTTTAACAGGTAACAGCAGGACGTTTTGGACGGGTTTACAGAATAAAAAAAACCTGACCTCGGTAAGATCAGGTTGCCACTTGGCCAACACCAGGGAAAATTAATACTTTATTATGTTTTTGCTTGCCTCATATAGTCAAGCAGTTTTGCTGTGCGCGTGACACGCGCCTCCCTGCCCCTTTTCGCACGTCATTTGATATCCACCTGATAAAAGATATGTTTGCCAAACGGATCAATCTCATAGCCTGAGACTTCCTTACGTACCGGCTCAAAAATGGTGGAATGTGCAATCATCACGGCTGGCGCCTGCTCATGCATAATCTGTTGCGCCTGCTGGTACATGGCAAAGCGTTTATCGCGGTCCTGCTCAGCGCGTGCTTTGGTGATCAGCTGATCAAACGGCTGGTAGCACCATTTGGCTGAGTTGGAACCACCCTGCGCAGAAGTACAGCTGAACAGCGGGCCAAAGAAGTTATCCGGGTCGCCCGTCGCCGTCGTCCAGCCCATCAGCGCCGCCTGATGTTCACCACTTTTCACGCGCTTCAGATATTCGCCCCACTCAAAGCTGACAACCTTCGCGTTGATGCCCACTTTCGCCCAGTCCGCCTGAATCATCTCCGCCATACGGCGTGCATTCGGGTTATACGGTCGCTGGACGGGCATCGCCCACAGATCGATAGCAGTGCCTTCCGCAATCCCCGCCTCCTGCAGCAGCTTTTTCGCCTGCTGCGGATCGTAAGCGTAATCCTGCAGCCCCTGATCTGCACTCCAGACGCCCGGCGGCAACAGATTTTTCGCCGCCGTGCCGGTGCCGCGGAATACCGCTTCGATAATCGCCGGTTTATTGATTGCCATGGTCAGCGCCTGGCGCACCTTAACATTATCCAGCGGCGCTTTTTGCGTGTTAAAGGCGAGGAAACCGGTGTTCAGGCCCGCTTTCTGCTGCAGGACAATATCCTTGTTCTCACGCATCGCTGGTAAATCAGCCGGGTTCGGGAACGGCATCACCTGACACTCATTTTTCTCCAGCTTGGCGAAACGCACCGAGGCATCTGGGGCGATGGTATACACCAGCCGATCCAGTTTCGCTTTGCCCTGCCAGTATTGCGGGAACGCTTTATACAGAATGCGGGAGTCTTTCTGATACTGCACCAGCTGGAAAGGCCCGGTGCCAATCGGGTCCATGTCCACTTTTTCTGGTGTGCCCGCTTTCAGCATCGCATCGGCATATTCAGCCGAGTGAATCGAGGCAAAATACCATGCCAGGTCCGCGAGGAACGGGGCTTCAGCATGCGCCAGAGTAAAGCGCACCGTATGGTCATCCACTTTGTCGATGGCGGTGATCAGGGAGCCGAACTCCAGACTGTCGAAATTGGTGTACGCCCCGCCAGATACCTTATGATACGGATTACTGGCATCTTTCTGGCGCATAAACGAAAAGATCACGTCATAGGCGTTGAAATCGCGTGTCGGGGTAAACACTTTATTGCTTTGGAACTTAACTCCTTTACGCAGATGGAAAGTATATACCTTGCCATCCGGGCTGATCTCCCAGCTTTCCGCCAGGCTCGGCACCAGTTCGGTGGTGCCAACTTTAAAATCAACCAGACGGTTAAATATCGGCGCGGCGCTGGCATCAACACTGGTGCCGGAGGTATACAACTGAGGGTTAAAATTTTCCGGCGAACCTTCAGAGCAGTAGACCAGCGTTTTCCCTGTCGCGGTGGCGGATAACGCCAGTGTCAGCGCAGCCAGCGCCAGTCCTGTTACTTTTTTTTGCATCCTGAACCTCGCTTTTTATTGACTTCCATCCCGGTGGATGAGTAAAACAAAAATACATCTGCTTAATAAATAACATGATTTATTACCATAGCGAACTGTTACCGCTATCGACAACGTTAAGGAAGCGCAATGAACGAGGATTTAGCCCGGCAGCTGACAGACCGTTTTTACCGTTATCTGGCGGTTACCAGCCAGAGTGACGCCAGCGCCACCACCCTGCCCAGCACGCCGCAGCAGCATGATATGGCCAGACTGCTGGCTGCCGAATTAGGTGAACTCGGCTTACAGAATATTGAGATCGATGAGCATGCCACGGTCACCGCCGTGAAGCCGGGTAACCGCTCTGATGCACCACGCATTGGTTTTATCACCCATATCGATACGGTCGATGTCGGCTTATCGCCGGATATTCACCCGCAGACGCTGCGTTTCGACGGCGCGGATCTGTGCCTCAATGCCGCTGAAGATATCTGGCTGCGCACTGCCGAGCACCCGGAGATCCTGCCGTATCAGGGGCAGGACATTATCTTCAGTGATGGCACCAGTGTGCTTGGTGCGGATAACAAAGCCGCGGTCAGCGTGGTGATGACGCTGATGGCAAATCTGTCGGGCGATCACGGCGATATCGTGGTGGCCTTTGTGCCCGATGAAGAGATTGGCCTGCGCGGTGCGAAAGCGCTGGATATTGAAAAACGTTTTAATGTCGATTTTGCCTACACTATCGACTGCTGCGAACTGGGCGAAGTGGTGTATGAAAACTTTAACGGCGCTGCCGCCGAGATCCATTTTACCGGCGTCACGGCGCATCCCATGTCTGGCAAGGGTGTGCTGGTCAATCCGCTGCTGATGGCTCACGACTTTATCAGTCACTTTGATCGGCTGGAAACCCCCGAGCATACCGAGGGGCGTGAAGGTTATGTCTGGTTTAACGATCTCAGTGGCAACGCCAGTGAAGCGCGCCTGAAAGTGTCGATTCGTGATTTTGATCTGAACACATTTGCCCAACGTAAACAGCATATCGCCGATGTCGCGGCGAAAATTGCCGCGCAGTACCCTACCGGCAAAGTGGAATACCGTATCAGCGACATTTACAGCAATATCAGCAACGCACTGGGAGAGGATCGCCGCGCGATTGACCTGCTGTTTGCAGCGCTGAAGCAACTGGATATTACGGCGAAAGTGATTCCGATGCGCGGTGGCACCGATGGCGCGGCGCTGTCGGCGAAAGGTTTGCTGACGCCTAACTTCTTTACCGGCGCGCATAACTTCCACTCGAAGTTTGAGTTTTTACCGATACCGTCGTTTGTGAAGTCGTATCAGGTGGCGGAAGCGATCTGTCAGCTGGCCGCGAAATAGGATCAGGATACAGGGAGGGAAACCCCTCCCTTACCGCAATTACTTCACACTGACATCAATACCCGGGAAGTATTTCTGCGCCAGAGTGGCAACTGTGCCATCCTGTTGCAGCTTCACAATTGCCGCATCCAGCTGTTTTTTCAGCTCTGCATCGTCTTTGCGCAGGCCATAACCGATACCGGAACCGAGAATTTTATCGTCTTCCACCGCCTTGCCGATAAAAGCAAAACCTTTACCCTGCGGTTTGCTGAGGAAGCCAGACTGACCCGCAGCAGACATCACCAGCGTGCCATCCACACGACCTGCGACCATATCGTTATATACCTGATTCTGATCCTGGTAGGATGTCACGGTCACGCCTTTGGTTTCCCAATGCTGTTTGGCATAGGTTTCCTGAATAGACCCCTGCAGCACACCGATATTTTTCCCTTTCAGCCCTTCCGCAGTGGGTTGCAGGCCCGCGCCTTCACGCCCGACCAGCTGGCTTGGAATACGGTAAATCGGCGTGGTGAATGCAATGCTTTTCTGGCGCTGTTCGGTAATATTCATCGCCGAGTTAATCGCATCAAACTTCTTCGCCGCCAGCGCCGGGATCAACGCATCAAAACTGCTCTCCACCCAGCTGCAGGTGATATTTGCAGCTTTACAGACAGCATTACCCAGTTCGATATCAAAACCTTCCAGTTCCCCGTGCGCATTACGGCTTTCAAACGGCGGATACTGTGACTCCACACCGTAACGCAATGACTGCTGCGCCATCACCGAAACAGAAGAAAGCAAGCCTACGGCAATCAACAGCGCATTCATTTTTTTCATCAACTTCCCCTCAGGATGGTTATTTTAGCGTGGCTTAACCTGGCACAGTGCCTGCGCACCTGCACGTAAGGTTGCCTCGTCTTTGGCGAACGAAAGACGGATTAATTTATGATCCGTGCCATCGGTATAAAATGCTGACAGCGGAATGGTCGCCACGCCGTGATCAACAATCAGACGTTTTACCATTTCGCTATCGGACTCGTCACTGAAATGCTGGTAGCTGGCGAGCATAAAGAACGATCCTGCCGACGGCAGCAGGCGGAACGATGAATCCTGCAGCAGCGACGCCAGTAAATCACGTTTTTGCTGGTAAAAGGTTCCCAGCAACAGATAGTTCTGCGGCGTGCGCAGATAGTCGGCAAACGCCACCTGCATCGGCGTATCAGCGGCATACATCATAAACTGATGCACCTTCAGCACTTCTTCCATCAGCGCCGCAGGTGCCAGGCAGTAACCGACACGCCAGCCTGTCACGTGGAAGGTTTTGCCAAACGACGAAACAATCACACTGCGCTGCGCCAGCTCCGGGTGTGTCGCCATCCCCTGATGCTGACGGCCATCAAACAGAATATGTTCATACACTTCATCGGACAGCAGCACGATATCGGTATGACGCGTGATTGCCGCCAGCTGCTCCAGATCGTCACGACTCAATACCTGTGCGCTGGGGTTATGCGGTGTATTCAGGATCATCATGCGGGTGCGCGGCGTGATGGCGGCACGGACTTCATCCCAGTTAATGGTGAAATCAGGTGCCTGCAGTTTCAGGCCGATGGCTTTCGCCCCCTGCAGCCGCACGATAGGCGCATAACTGTCGAATGCCGGCTCGAAGAAAATCACCTCATCACCCGCATGCACCAGACCCGCGATCGCCGAGTATAGTCCTTCGCTGGCACTGGCGGTGATCAGCACTTCGCTGGCAACATCATACTGCTGGCCGTAAAGATTCAGCACTTTCTCTGCCAGTGCCTCTTTCAGCGCGGCGTTGCCGGTCATCGGTGCATACTGGTTATGCCCCTGCTGCATCGCACGGGTAACGCCCGCCACCAGTGCTGCATCGCAGGGAAAATTCGGCGCGCCCTGTGACAGATTGATCGCGTTATGCTGCGCCGAAAGCTGACCAATCACGCTAAAAATAGTGGTTCCCACATCAGGTAATTTCGAACGTTGCTGCACTGCGGCGGTGATCGTCATAAACACTCCAGGCAAAAAGACAACTGCATAACCAGTTAGCAAAAACAGAATTCTATTCAACGCGCTGCCGCTTGAGCCGACAAGGGAAATGTTGTCATAATAGCCATGCATAAAACTCATAGCTCAGGAAACCGCAATGACCCGGCGTTCACTCCCGCTTAACGGCATTCACGCATTTATTGTTACCGCGCGCCATCTTAATCTGACGCGTGCCGCCACTGAGCTATGCATCACCCAGGGAGCGGTAAGCCGTAAAATCGCCGCACTGGAAGCCTGGCTGGGTTTTTCCCTGTTCGATCGCCACGCCCGTGGCCTGACGCTGACACCACGCGGTGCGGCGCTGTTGCCGGAACTGAAAAGTGGTTTTGAGCAGATGGTGAACGCCACCGAGCGGGCCAGTAAATCCGCCGGGACGGTGCGGCTGAAAGCCCCCACCTGTGCGCTGCGCTGGCTGCTGCCGCGGCTGGTGGCGCTGGAGCAGCAGCGGCCGGATATTCATATCTCGCTCACCACCACGACGGAGCACAGCACTCAGCTGGAAAATTTTGATGCGGCGATCGTCTACGGCCCGCCGCTGGAACAGGGACGTCTGCTGTTTGCCGAAGCGCTGACGCCGGTGCTGGCGGCCAGCCTGCTGAAGAAGACACCGTTGCAGCCAGCGGATTTAACGCAACTGACCTTTCTGCATCCCACCACCGACAGTACCGACTGGCAGCTGTGGTTACGGGCGCAACAACTGGAACTGGTGATGAAGCGTAATCAGCACTTCGCCACCATGGATCTGGCGATTAGCGCTGCTGTGCAGGGCTATGGCGTCACGGTGGCTGATGTCACACTGATTCAGGATGATCTGGCCGCGCAGCGTCTGATTGCACCGTTCAGCGCCAGTGTCAGAACCGGCGCGGTGTACAGCTTACTGCAGCGACCAGAGAAAGATGCGCCACCGTTCCTGGCGGAACTGGTGGCGTGGCTGAGTTAGAAGGAAATCCACTCGTCAGATTTTGCAGCAGACGCAGCCGCTACCGCAGGCCGCTTCAGACCGGCAGCTTTCGGCAGCGCATGCGTGGCAGTAGCAACAGCCGTGTCATGCTGTGACAGGCGGAACTTCGCCACCGAGCTTTGCAGCTCCTGAGTCTGACGTTCCAGCGCACTCGCCGCCGCAGAAACCTGCTCCACCAGCGAGGCGTTCTGCTGGGTCACGCTGTCCATTTCCGTAATGGCAACGCCCACCTGCGAAATACCTTTGCTCTGCTCTTCGGATGCCGCGGCGATCTGTTTCATGATTTCCGTTACGTCAGTGACTGACTTGAGGATTTCATTCATCGTCACACCGGCTTCATTCACCAGACGTGAGCCGTTATCGACGCGCTGTACCGAGTCGGCAATCAGGCTTTCAATCTCTTTCGCCGCACCGGCGCTGCGCTGGGCAAGGTTACGCACTTCGCCTGCAACTACCGCAAAGCCACGGCCCTGCTCACCGGCACGCGCCGCTTCTACCGCCGCGTTCAGCGCCAGGATATTGGTCTGGAAAGCAATGCTGTTAATCACGTTAGTGATTTCAGCAATCTTCTGCGAACTGCCTGAGATACCCTGCATGGTAGAGACCACATCGCTGACCAGTTTGCCACCTTTGCTGGCGGTAACGGATGCGTTGTCTGCCAGTGCACTTGCCTGACGGGCGTTGTCGGCGTTGAATTTCACCGTTGCCGTCAGCTGCTCCATACTGGCCGCCGTCTCTTCCAGTGCTGCCGCCTGCTCTTCAGTACGTGAAGAGAGATCGTTATTGCCGGAAGAAATTTCCGACGCACCGCGCCAGATATTGTCCGTACCACTGCGAATCGCCCCGACTGCATCACGCAGGCTGTCCTGCATCGCCCGCAGCAACGGCACCAGTTTACCCACGCAGTTACGTCCCATATCATCCACTGGCTGGCTAAGATCGCCATCCGCAATAATACGGAAATGTTCGCGGATTTTATCCAGCGGACGTACCAGCATGCTGACCAGATAGCGATCAGTAAACAGCAGGATCACCAGACCGGCGATCACTGCCGCAACAATAATGATTTTGGTCATCTGCGTCAGATGATCAACGGTCACACGGGTATCATCCAGCATCGCGTTAGCCGCAATATTAAACTTCTCGGCACTGGCGCCAAACGCGCGGCTCAGTGGCGGGGTGACATTGCGCGACTGCTGACGATACGCGTCCAGCGTGTCCTGCTGGGCTGTCTGGAACTGCGGCACCACGCCCTGATCCAGCAGTTTCTGCCAGTTTTCAATCACGTTATTGACCACGTCCGCATCCAGCGGACCCGGCGCCAGCTGCTTAAACTCTGCCAGCAGCGAACTCATGTTATCCAGAGACTTCTGTACAGAAGCCATATCAGCCGGGTCCACTGCTGCACCAGACTGACGCGTTTCAATTACCCGTGATAAACGTGTAACAAAGCGAAAATATTGATCGTTACCCTTACTCAGCAGGGTCATCTGATTAACGATATGACGATCGACTTCATTACCTTTCCCTAATGCGTTCAGGGAATAAACGCTGTAAAGACCGACACACAGCCATAACAAACAAAACAGGCCGAGTATCCACAGCATCACCGCTCGTATGGTGAAATTTTTTAAAATGTTCATAACTGCTCCAAATCGGTTGCAAGCCGGTTAGCGCCCCGGCACAGCCTGGGACTCATCACAGTTATCGGCAGAGCTTATGCTTATACATAAATAATTAACACGATAAATTCTTGTGCTTTATGACCATAGGATGACAAGGGATATTCGATGACCCTTTGTTTAAAAAGGATTTTTCGGCAAAACAGGCGAAAAAATATACATAATGCGGATTTATCAATAAACCTGGTAACAGATGAGCAGGTGACGATTCAGCACAAAAATACACAAATCGCGTGATGTCAGTCAGCTTAGTCTTACCAGACGCCGCATCAGCAGACGAAACAACTGCATCCGCCGTTTCATAAAACGCCGTATCAACGCGATATCCGCTTCCCCTTTTACCCCAAAATGCAGGGTCTGGTCACTGCGGCTTTGCCAGACCGGCCAGCGTACTTCGCCGTCAATATACTGCGATGCCGGATTCACCTCACGGGCGAAGCGCAGCCAGTATTCACTGACGCGCCAGGCAAACTGCCGGTCACCAGCGCTATAGGGCCGCTCACGGTCTGCCGGTGTCATATTGTGCAATGTATCAAGAACATAAGGCACTTCATTGCCATGCCAGACGCCATAGCGATACAGGCCGCGTGACTGTTCGGAGACGTAATCAAAGTAGTAGCGCCAGCAGGGTGCGCCCGCCCGCTGCTGCGCCTGCGCCACTACATATCCCATGGTGGTAAACACTAAATCACGCACCACCTGACGCCCCAGCAGGCGATCGTCCTGTCGCGGGTACAGCAGCTTAATCAGATAAAAGCCTGGCTTATGTTTCTGGCGCATCTGCCTCACGGCATTGCCGGTATCCAGGCCAAAGTGCTCCAGCACGCTGGCCTCATCACTGTTGCTGCCGATGATCAGGGGATAACGATGCTGGCGCGCGGCGCTGAATACGGTCAGCGGTGACTGCGGCAATACCCGGTCACCGGCAATCGCCACCGGGCCATTGCCCAGTTCGCGCGCCAGCGGCCAGAAGGCATCCGCAGGCAGTGCACGCAACTGTTCCGCTGTGGCATCAGGCAGATTTAACTGCCGCGCCACCGCCACCCCGTTTGCCAGTGCATCGCTGCGTGGCCGGTCTGGCAGTCCATACACGCTCTGTACAATTCCTTTATGAAACAAACCGATCGCCAGCGGCGAAGTAAACAACGCCAGCACACTGTGGCCACCACAGGATTCTCCCATAATGGTCACGTTGTGGCGGTCGCCGCCAAAAGCGTGAATATTACGCTGCACCCACTGCAGTGCAGCAATCTGATCCAGCAGGGCGAAATTATTGATCGCTTCACCTGGTGCATATTCAGCATCCAGAGCCGGATGCGCGAAAAAACCCAGATGCCCGAGACGATAATTCAGCGTCACCATGACCACTCCACGCGCCGCCAGTGCCGCACCGTGGTAGGGAGGCAAACTTCCGCAACCCAGCCGGTATCCTCCGCCATGGATCCATACCATCACCGGCAGTGGTTTTTGCGGCTGAAGATCTGCTGTCCAGACGTTTAAATACAGACAATCCTCATCCGGCTCCCCCGGGTCGCCGCCACCATAGGCGATACACTCCTCCCGGTTTTGCCAGCTGGCGTTCCCCCAGCCACTGGCATCGCGCGGCTCGCGCCAGGGTGGCACCGCATGCGGTGCACGCCAGCGTAATGGCCCCACCGGTGGTGCAGCGTAGGGAATCCCGCTGAAGACAAAAATGTCCTCTTCCATACGGCCATACAGTATCCCTTCCGCGATTTCCGCCGTGAATCGTTGCTCATTTTTCATTATTCTTTCCGTCACAGTCCTTCCGATCGGTAACGCGCGTAATAAATTGAAAAATATAGTCAATGAATTCCGGTTTGCTAGCCCGATCAAATTGACTACAGTCAACAGGTCTGTGACTTAAAGGAAAAGTTTATGTTTACTGCCATCAATAATGCCTTTGCCCGTTTTACCGATCACCCGGATTTTGGCAAGCTGCTGTTGCGGCTGACATTCGGTATCCTGTTACTGTTCCACGGCGAAGCAAAAATTCAGCATGGTGTAGGCTGGATCGCCAAACTGCTGACCGCACACGGGCTGCCCGGTTTTATCGCTTATGGTGCTTATATCGGCGAAGTTGTTGCCCCGGTGATGATTATCATCGGCCTGCTGACCCGCCCGGCAGCGTTTATTATTGCGGTGAATCTGCTGGTCGTCACCTGGCTGGTGAAAACAGGTGCGTTCTGGGCACGTACTGACGTCGGCGCATGGGCGCTGGAAGGTGAGGCACTCTACTTCTTTGGTGGGGTGGTCATCATGCTGCTGGGCGCGGGGAAATACTGCCTGGTGCGCAATCCGCGCTTACAGTAAAAGTTTAGTGATAGCAGAGAGGGAGAATGCTGGTTCGGTAACACTCTTGCTGCGCCGACTCCGGTGTTCCCCCTCCCTGACCTCCCCCATTTTATGGGTGGGGGAATCAGCCTGGCGATACCTGATCGCGCAGGTTCATACTAAGCCACAGCGCTGTTTACTGGCGCGTTCACGCAGAGCGTACAACTCAAGTTCATCACTGACGGGTGCACCCAGTGCCTGCTCAAACTTCTCGCGGCTGGCATGGCCTTGTGCCTGCGCCCGTGCCTCATCGCCCAGATTTGACTGGAAAATGCCTGCGGCGCTGACCGGCAGAAAATCTTCATACACAATGGGCTCCGCCAGCAGTAAACCGCGTTCGATTAGCGTTTCAATATCACTGTCCGCCGCGAAGGTCATCCCTGCCGCCTGTTCCGTACGGCGATACGCAAACCACGCCAGCTGTTCGCGGCGTAATGTCGCTTCATCATCGGGAAATGCGCTGAACACCTGTGCGAGATGCTGTTGATGTTGCTGGTTCTCGGCGCCACTGCCCGCCTGCGCCAGTAAACGATCATACAGCGCACGCCCTTTTGCCGTCAGCGCCACGCCACGCTGTTCAATCTCGCCAAAACGCGCAGTATGCGTGCCCTGTTCGCCGTCACGGAAACGCACCGGCTCATCCAGCGCTTTAAAACTGGTCTGCCGTAACAGAATCGGTATCCGCCGACGCGGCGGTCCTTCGATAATCGCCTTCGGCGCAATTCCCTGTTGTGGCATCAGTAACTGCACCTGATCGATATCGAGGGTGCGTGGCGTCAGATGATTAATATGGCACCCCGGGAAGCTGACCACATCCGCTACCAGCCGGTGCTGCTGATTCAGCGCCTGCCAGGTAGCGCGATCAACCGTGGTCTGCTGATGCCAGCGGAAGGTTTCCAGCGCCTCGCGCACAAACTCCTCTGCCTGCAGCTGATCAAAACCACCCTGCTGCTGATGTACCGCCACCAGTTCGCGACAGCGCGGGGTAAAAATATCGCGTGCGGCAAGGATTTCGCTGGCCTGCTGACGCAGCGTGTCGTCTTCAATCAGCTCCAGACGCAACAGCGAGGTAAACAGGCGGAAGGGATTGCGCCGCAATGCGGCGTCGTCGATTGGGCGAAAAACGGTGGAGTGCACCGGCACACCCGCCTGCGACAGATCGTAATAGCCCACCGGATACATGCCCATAATAGCAAACAGCTGGCGCAGCATTGAAAGTTCGGCAGCCGTGCCGACACGGATCGCACCGTGGCGTTCCACACTGATACGATCCAGTTCACCGGCATCGGCCAGCCGCCGCGCCAGGGCGCTGTCCTGCTGCAACACCTGCTGGTTAACCTGCGCCACCAGCCGCAGCAGTGCGCCATATTGTGGTACTTCCTGCTGATACATCGCCGACATCGCCTGGGAAAAGCGGTCGCGCAGCGTATCGGTACTGACCCAGAAGTCGCTCATTGTGCTTCCCTCATTTGCAGCGTTGCTGCAACTGTAGAGGATTGGCGACCCGCCGGAAAAAATTATGCTGGATTTGTGATCGTGGACTCAGGCCTGCGATCACGCAGGACGCTGATAGCCGAAATATTTTTTCCCCACCAGCATCAGCGTGGTCAGCAATGCCGGGAACGCGAGCAACAGAAAGACCTGCGAGAAACTCCAGCCCAGCGATAACAACTCCGCTCCGGCAAAAGCGCTCAGAATCGCGCCGACACGGCCGACAGCATGCATCCAGCTGGAGCCAGTGGCGCGTGCATGCGTGGGGTAATAACTGGCGGACAGCGCGTTCATCCCCGTATTGGCACCATTGAGACAAAAGCCGCTGCTGAACGCAATCACACTCAGCAGCAAGGCATCTGCAGGTGCAAAACCAATCGCCACCGTTGCCATGCCACCGCAGGCATAAATCACCGCCAGCGCCAGATTGGCGTTAAACCGATCCATCAACCAGCCCGCAAACAGTGAGCCAAGGGTGCCGCCCGCCTGATACATCGCGGTCACCAGCGCCGCCTGGGTGACACTCATGCCGATATCTTTAATCAGCGAGGGTAGCCAGCTGCCGAGCAGATACACCAGGAACAGCCCCATAAAGTAGCTCCCCCACAGCATCATACTGCCCGGCAGATAGTGGCGTGACAGCACGGTACGCACCGCCCCTTCATGGCGTGCCGGAATCGTGTGCTGGAAATGAGCATCGGCGGGCGTGCTGCCGGGTAATATTCTTTCGATGATGCCGCGCACCTGCGACGCGGATGCGCCACGGGTCAGCAGAAAGCGGACGGACTCGGGTAAATATTTGATTAGCACGGGCGCGACCAGCAATGGCAGCAAACCGCCCATCAGCAATACGGAATGCCAGCCAAAGCGCGGGATCAGCCATGAGGCGGCAAAACCGCCCGCTGCGGCGCCAAAACTGAAACCGCAGAACACCACGGTGATAATAAATGAACGTTTGCGTTCCGGAGAAAACTCCGCCACCAGCGTCCCCACATTGGGCATCGCCGCCCCAAGACCCAGCCCGGTGAGAAAGCGGAAAATCATCATCTGTTCGAGATCCTGCGACAATGCTGTCGCCAGGGTCCACAGGCCAAAGAAAAACACGCTGGCAATAATAATGCGCCGGCGGCCAAAACGGTCGGCCAGCGGACCGGCAAACAGTGCCCCCAGCGCCAGACCAATCAGCGCCGCGCTGATGACCGCCCCCAGCTGATGGTTGCTGACTTGCCATGATTCTTTCAGTGCTGGCGCAATAAAGCCCATCAGGGCGATATCCATACCGTCGAGCGCGACCACAATAAAGCAGAGCAGGATGATAAATTTCTGATAACCACTCAGTGCCGCCGTATTAATCAGCTGGCGCACATCAATTGTCTGACCACTGCTCAAGCTGTCGCTCCCTGTTACGCCGAAACCGCCTTCAATGACGTCAGCTACATCATCCGTCAGGTTTCATCAAAAAAAGTGAGCGCTATGATAGCGGATTGCTCAGGCGATGACGCGGGAAAATCAGACGCGGAACAGAAATATTCTCTGGTTTTGTGCGGCAGCAGACACTGTGTACCACCGGCAATATTGCACTGATGATATTTTGTTCAGAAGGCGAGAATGTTAAATTAAATTTGCAATAAAGTTAACAAAATCCAGTTATCGCACTTGCGTCACGGCTTCTCACCTCACTAACCTGTGGCATGGACAAAAATTACGTTTTTAATCAGCGCATTCGCCTGCGCCATCTGCACACATTTGTCGCCGTCGCACAGCAGGGCACGCTGGGGCGAGCGGCAGAAACTCTCAGCCTTAGCCAGCCAGCGTTGTCGAAAACGCTGAACGAGCTCGAGGAGCTGGCGGGCACCCGTTTGTTTGAACGCAGCAGGCTCGGCGCTCAGCTGACGACGATGGGCGAGCAGTTTCTGACGCATGCGGTGCGGGTGCTGGATGCCCTCAATCACGCCGGTCAGTCGTTCAGCAGCGCGATCAACGATCAGCCAGTGGTGCTGCGTCTTGGCGCACTGACCACGGCCGCAATGGGTATGCTGCCGGGCATTCTCGATCGCTTTCATCAGTTACAACCACAGGCGACGGTACAGGTCGCCACGCTGCACAACAACGTTTTAATCGCCGGGCTGAAAGCGGGTGAATTTGATATCGGCATTGGTCGTATGGCGGATGCCGATATGATGGCGGGCCTGACCTATGAACTGTTGTTTCTTGAATCCCTGCAGCTGGTTGTGCGCCCGGACCACCCGCTATTAAGTGACAATGTCACGCTATCCAGAGCGATGCAGTTCCCAGTGGTGATTTCGCCCGAAGGCACCGCCCCGCGCCGCCTGGCGCAGGCAATGATGGATGATCAGGGAAGCGCATTGCCACCAAACTGCATCGAAACGTCGTCGACATCGCTGGCACGTCAGCTGGCGTTGCGTTACAACTACGTCTGGTTTGTGCCCTCAGGGGCGATTAAAGAAGATTTGCTGCACAACGCGCTGGTGGCGCTGCCGATAGCCTCCCATGGCCCCGGGGAACCGGTGGGGATTATCACCCGCACCGGCACGCAGCACTGCCTGAGCGCTGAAATACTGCTGGCAACCATCCGTAAGAACCATTCAGTCTGAATCAGACACCCGATTAAGCCTGTTGCGGTGCAGGGGTGAATCCCCTTACGCCGCAACAGCGCTGCGTTTTACTTCAGGGGCTGGGGCAGATGCAGCAGCCACAGCTCACTGGTGGCTTCCTGCACGGGCAGCGGTTTAATCGCGAGGCTGCCATCCGCTTTTTTATCCACGGTCAGACCGAAGTCATTGTCGTTGGCGATAGCCAGCGTCTTATTATCGACCAGCGCCAGCCCTTCAGCTTTCTCCTGCTGCCAGCCCAGTTTACGCAAATCTGCCACCAGGGTTTTGCTGGCCAGTATGATGCCGCGCTGTTGCAGCTGATCAGCAGAGTCAAACTCCGGCGGCGGCTGATCGTATGCCGCCAGATCACTGGCTTCACGCAGATCCACCAGCCAGATTTTATTCTGCGGCTGCTTATCCTTATCACTGCCCTGTTCAATCAGCAGCAGACGATCATTATCCAGCGCCACCACGTCGCCGATTTTCGCATCTTTGGCTTTCTTATAGCTGCTGATATCAATCGGATAACCGTACATCGCGGTTTTACCGCTGGCCGGGTCATAGCTCACCAGGCGGGTAAACTGAGCGCTGTTTTTGCTTTTACCGTCAATATCCAGCGTGCTCTGCACCGCCCCGATAATCCGCCCGTCCGGCATACGGGTGATGCCTTCAAAACCGCGGTTCGGCTGCCGCCATTTAATAATTGACGGCAGGCCGCTGGCGACACTTTTCTCGCCTTCGGCGGGCGTCGGACCTTTTTTCTCCAGAATATTGCCGTTAGCATCCACGTGAATCATAAACGGACCGTATTCATCACACAGCCAGAATCCCCCTTTGCCATCCGGGGTGATGCCTTCCGTGTCCAGCCCGCGGCGGTCGTAACGCAGCCGTTCCAGCGTATCGCTAAGCGGCACTTCGCCCGTGGCGCCAATTAAATTATCCGGCAACGGCAGACCACTGACGGGCGCCCCCTGTTCCTGTAGTGGATGGGCGTTCGAGGCCTGCGCGCTGTTACTGTCCACCGTGATGGTCATCAGTAATGGCGTGAAATCTGGCGCGGCAAAAATCTTCGCTTCCCGTCCGTCGGTTTGCGGTGCATCGGCATTCGGGCCACGATCGGTGACGGTGGCAAACACCAGTTTTCCCTGCTCTTTTTTCATAAAACTCAGCCCGGAGCCGACACCGACCGGAAAGCCCTGCGGGAAAGCCTGAGTAAAGGCGCCATGATACGCCACGCGGTCGTGCTGAGGAAAAGTGACAATGTAACGTTCGGTTTTGATGTCCGCCGCCTGAGCGGTGACAGCCGCAGCGAATAACGAAATTGCCAGCAGAGATAAGCGCATGATGACCCTCATTGAGTAAGCGATGCATCAGCATAGGCAAGCTTTAAGACAGAATTGTGACACTGCGCCAGCGGATGTCGATGTGATATGCCGCTGGCGATACGCGGCGCTTTCAGCGGCTGCGTTTGGCGTGTTTCTCGCGATTATCGAGGCGCGCCTGTTCCGTTTTGCGTAACCCGACATACATCGCCCCGCTGCCGCCGTGATACGGCTGCGCGACGCAGAAAGTCTGTACCTCTTCAAACTGCTGCAGCCAGCGCGCCAGATAACTGCGCACAATATTGGCATGGGAACGATCATCACGCGCTTTACCATGAATAATCAGCAAATTGCGCAGATTGTCTTTACGCGCCTGCAGCATAAAATCAAACAGCGCGCGACGGCAGTCCGCGACAGGCTGACGTAGCAGGTTCAGGCTGGCGTCCAGCTGATATTTTCCCTGCCGCAGCTTATCCAGTACCCCCTGCTGAATCCCTTCCGCTTTAAACTCCAGCGGTGTCGCCAGCGGCAGCACGTCGATAAAACCATCAATAAGAAAATTTTCCGGTTTTTCTGGCGCTTTCTGCACCACTTTCGTCTCTGCTGACGTTTTCAACCAGATGATATTGTTGCGACTTTTCAGTGGCGTGACATCTTCCATGGCGTGTTTAAACAGCTCATCTTCGTCAGGGTTCATGATCACTCCTTAAGGCATACGACAACTTACACGGTCATTTTTTGATGTAATCGGGTTGTTTGTTGTGCAACAGCCCTGATCTTAATGTGCCTAAAACTGCTCAGATGAGTTTCTTTCTGTAACCGAAAAATGTTAAAATTGACCACAGTCAATTATCCTCTGAGCGTAAACTTATGATCCCAGAAAAACGCGTTATTCGTCGCATTCAGTCTGGCGGTTGTGCGATTCATTGTCAGGATTGCAGCATTAGCCAGCTGTGTATTCCGTTCACTTTAAATGAACACGAACTGGATCAGCTAGACAATATTATTGAACGCAAAAAACCGATTCAGAAAGGACAAACACTGTTCAAAGCGGGTGACGAGCTGAAATCGCTGTACGCCATCCGCTCCGGCACCATCAAAAGCTACACCATCACCGAGCAGGGTGATGAGCAGATCACTGGCTTCCATCTGGCGGGTGATTTAGTGGGCTTTGACGCCATCAGTTCCGCCCATCATCCCAGCTTCGCTCAGGCGCTGGAAACCGCGATGGTGTGTGAAATCCCGTTTGAAACTCTCGACGATCTTTCCGGCAAAATGCCGAGCCTGCGCCAGCAGATGATGCGTCTGATGAGCGGCGAAATCAAAGGCGACCAGGACATGATCCTGCTGCTGTCGAAGAAAAATGCCGAAGAACGCCTGGCCGCGTTTATCTGGAATCTTTCCCGCCGTTTTGGTCAACGCGGTTTCTCGCAGCGCGAGTTTCGTCTGACCATGACGCGTGGCGATATCGGCAACTACCTCGGCTTAACCGTTGAAACCATTAGCCGTCTGCTGGGCCGTTTCCAGAAAAGCGGGATGCTGGCGGTGAAAGGTAAATATATCACCATCGAAAATCACGATACGCTCGCCGAGCTGGCTGGCCACAGTCACTGATACCGCTGACTCTTTGCCGGGTTAATAATTGTTATTTTATTGATCCGGCAACAACTTTTTCCCTTCTTCCCTGACCGCGATTGGGCTATCTTTATCCTGACGCCTCGTCGTGTATGGAGAACTCAGTATGGTTAAGTATCAAAACATCCTTGTGGCGATCGATCCTCAACAGGATGACCAACCTGCGCTTCGTCGGGCGGTCTATCTCGATCAACGCATCGGCGGCAAAATCAAAGCCTTCCTGCCTATCTATGATTTCTCGTACGAGATGACCACCCTGCTGTCACCCGATGAACGCACCAGTATGCGTCAGGGGGTTATCAGCCAGCGTACCGAATGGATCCGGCAACAGGCGCATGCCTATTTAGACGCGGGTATCGATATCGAAATCAAAGTGGTGTGGCACAACCGTCCATTCGAAGCCATTATCCAGGAAGTGGTCAACCATCAGCACGATCTGGTGCTGAAAATGGCCCATCAGCACGATCGGCTGGAAGCGGTGATCTTTACGCCAACCGACTGGCATCTGCTGCGTAAGTGCCCGTGCCCGGTATGGATGGTGAAAGACCAGCCGTGGCCGGAAGGCGGCAAGGCGCTGGTGGCGGTGAATCTCGCCAGCGAAGAACCGCATCATGACCTGCTCAATCAAAAACTGATCCGCGAAACCGTTGAACTGGCACAAATGGTTAATCAGACGGAAGTGCATCTGGTCGGCGCTTATCCGGTGACGCCGATCAATATCGCCATCGAACTGCCGGATTTTGATCCCAGCGTCTATAACGATGCTATTCGCGGTCAGCATCTGGTCGCGATGAAAGCACTGCGGCAAAAATTTGCCATGGATGAAAAGCTGACGCATGTGGAAAAAGGCCTGCCGGAAGAAGTCATCCCGGAACTGGCACAGCATCTTGATGCCGGTATTGTGGTACTGGGCACCATTGGCCGCACCGGGATTTCCGCCGCTTTCCTCGGCAATACCGCAGAACAGGTTATCGATCATCTGCGCTGCGATCTGCTGGTGATTAAACCGGATGGTTTCGCCAGCAATATTGAGCCAGATGATGATGAAGATGATTAACGGGCTCCGCTGGCGTTAGCTGCGGGCTCTGATGGTGCCGTTGCGGATTAAGGATAACCGCAATGGCGCAGTTAACTTTTTAGTGGCGCAAACTTCTGCAGGGGCGGACTTACCGCCTCTTTTCACACTATCCCTTTCACGGACAGAAAGGAAAAATCATGCTGAACAGCACCATCATTTCCACCGCACCCTCGTGCAGTGCATGGAACATATCCGCACCTTTGCCAGCATCGGTGACGGCAATCACCCGTGTTGGCAATACCTCACTCTGTTTAAGCAACAGCAACCCTGGCTCATCAGCAGCAAAAACCCGCCCTGCGTCAGAGTCCACTATTCCAGCAGAGGCACTTGACTGGGCGATAAAGTCCTGGTCTGAAGCCCCAGGGGAGACATCAGAAGAAAAAATCGACCACCAGCTGAAAAGCCCAGACAAGCCAGAAAACCTCTCCGGGCCGATGTTTTCCGCTATCATGAGTTCACTATCCGACGGGCCAGCGCTCAGCGCAAGGGCCATTGAGGATCTCTACTATCTTTCACAGGCACAACCTGCCGCAAATGTGCAGAACTGGATTACAGCTGGCTGGCCCAATGCTCAGGGGAAAAGCGACAGTGCAAAACTAAACTTCCTTTTACAGCAACGAGACAGCCTGGAGAGGCTTCAGGCGAAAGATATTTACGCGGCAATGCAGAATTTACCCGTTGTGCCTCAACTCGTGATAAAAACAATAGCCAACCTGCTTGCCGCCGCCAAAAAACACCCGAAGTTTTGCCAGCAGACCACCTTACAACAATGCCCGCAAGTACGCCGCACACAGGCTGCCTTGCAAAATGTCCCGCGGATGCGCCATATGCAGGTCCAAAAAGAGGCTGAGCCCTCTGTACGACCTTGTTCTGACTGCCAGTCTGAAAACCCGATAGTGGCACCTCCTGCAGCTATTTCATGGCCATGTATCGAGCAATGGCTGCAGATGTCATCGCCGTGGCTTCCTGAAGTGGATACAACGAACTCATCTGCATCGGGTGTGCTGGATACAGCAGCATCGCATGCGCCGATCTCATCTGCAGCGGATATGGCAAGATCGCCAGCATCAGAGGACTCGATCTCAGTTACATCCTCGACGCAGGCTTTTTGTGATCTGATCGCATCAGATTCCTGTTTCCTGCCTCGGAGTGCGATCCCCTTTTCCGAAGGGAGTGATACAACAGAAATCTGTTCAGTTTTTTTTGAAGAGGATTTACAGGGGAAGTCAGCAGAGCCTTCGTCAAACAGCGAAGATTTTAACCGCTAAAAAAAGAGTCCGGTAATGTACCGGACTCTTTTATTGCCACAGCAGCCGGGGATTACTTGCTCAGGGCACGCAGAATCGCTTCCACGCTCTCTTTCGCATCACCGAACAGCATCTGCGTGTTCTCTTTAAAGAACAGCGGGTTCTGTACACCAGCGTAACCGGTATTCATTGAACGCTTAAACACCACCACGTTGCTGGCCTTCCACACTTCCAGCACTGGCATACCCGCAATAGGACTGCGCGGATCTTCCTGCGCCGCCGGGTTAACGGTGTCGTTCGCGCCGATCACCAGCACGGTGTCGGTATCAGAGAAATCATCGTTGATTTCATCCATTTCCAGCACCACGTCGTACGGCACACGCGCTTCCGCCAGCAACACGTTCATATGGCCCGGCAGACGACCGGCAACCGGGTGGATACCAAAGCGCACTTTGACACCACGCGCACGCAGTTTCTCGGTGATTTCCGCCACCGGATACTGTGCCTGCGCCACCGCCATACCGTAGCCAGGGGTGATGATCACAGATGTTGAGTTTTTCAGCAGTTCCGCCGTCTCTTCTGCGCTGATTTCACGGTGTTCGCCCGCTTCTTCCGTTTCACCGGTCGAGCGGCTGTCTGTACCAAAACCACCGGCAATCACGCTGATAAATGAGCGGTTCATCGCCTTACACATAATGTAGGAGAGGATGGCACCAGAAGAACCCACCAGTGCACCGGTGACGATCAGCAGGTCGTTGCTCAGCATAAAGCCCGCTGCCGCCGCTGCCCAGCCGGAGTAGGAGTTCAGCATTGAGACCACGACTGGCATATCTGCGCCACCAATCGATGCCACCAGGTGCCAGCCAAACGCCAGCGCGATAATGGTCATCAGCAACAGCGCCAGAACCTGCACGCCCACGCTTTCAGTACGTACAAACGCCACCAGCAGCAGGAAAGAAACCACCAGCGCCGCCAGGTTGAGTTTATGACGATGTGGCAGCATCAGCGGGCGGGAAGAGATCTTACCGCGCAGTTTGCCAAACGCCACCACCGAACCGGTAAAGGTGACCGCACCGATAAAGATGCCAAGGAACACTTCGGTCAGATGGATATTCTCCATCACGGCTTCCAGGCCCGGTGCGTGGTCAAGGTAGCTGTTAAAACCAACCAGTACCGCCGCCAGACCGACGAAGCTGTGCAGAATCGCCACCAGTTCCGGCATTTCGGTCATCTCGACTTTCTGCGCCAGACGCACGCCGATTGCGCCACCAATCACCATCGCCAGCAGGATCCAGACCACATTGCCGGAATCCGGGCCGAAGATAGTGGCGATCAGCGCGATCGCCATCCCGCTCATACCAAAGATATTACCCTGCTTCGAGGTCTCGTGTTTGGAGAGACCGGCAAGGCTGAAAATAAACAGAATTGCGGCAACAATGTATGCTGCAGTCACTAATCCGCCAGACATATTGTTCGCCCTTAGTTCTTACGGAACATTTTCAGCATGCGCTGAGTTACAGTGAAACCACCAAAGATATTGATGCTGGCAATCAGCACCGCGACAAAGGCAAAGAAGGTTACCCATCCGCCGTGTCCAATCTGCAATACCGCACCAATGACGATGATCCCCGAAATGGCGTTGGTGACCGACATCAGCGGCGTATGCAGCGCATGGCTGACGTTCCACACCACGTAGTAACCCACCACGCAGGAGAGCGCGAACACGGTAAAGTGCGACAGGAATTCTGCCGGTGCCACATTCGCCAGGCAGGCGAACAGCACGATCGCCAGTGCGATCAGCAGATACTTACGCAGTGGTGACGCAGGTTTTGCCGGTGCAACCGGAGTGGCTTTGACTTCCGCTTGTGCCGCTTTCGGCGCAGCAGAAACCTGAATCGGTGGTGCAGGCCAGGTCACTTCGCCATCGAGAATGACCGTCACACCACGGATCACAACGTCTTCGAAGTCGATAGTGATCTCGCCGTTTTTCTCTTTGCACAGCAGTTTCAGCAGGTTGACCAGGTTGGTGCCATACAGCTGCGAAGACTGGGTTGGCAGGCGGCTTGGCAGATCGGTATAGCCGATGATCTTCACGCCGTTATCGGTGACGGTGACAGTATCCGCCACCGTCAGCTCACAGTTACCGCCGGTCTGAGCGGCCAGATCGACGATTACACTGCCAGGCTTCATCGATTCAACCATTTCACGCGTGATCAGTTTCGGTGCCGGACGGCCCGGGATCAGCGCAGTGGTGACAATAATATCGACTTCTTTCGCCTGGGCAGCGAACAGTTCCATCTCCGCCTTAATAAAGGCTTCAGACATCACTTTGGCATAACCATCGCCGCTGCCGGCTTCTTCTTCGAAGTCCAGTTCGAGGAACTCAGCGCCCATACTTTGCACCTGCTCCTTCACTTCCGGGCGGGTGTCAAAAGCACGCACAATCGCGCCGAGGCTGCCTGCCGCGCCAATCGCGGCCAGACCGGCCACACCGGCACCAATCACCATCACTTTCGCTGGCGGTACTTTACCCGCAGCAGTGATCTGACCGGTAAAGAAGCGACCAAATTCGTGGGCGGCTTCCACAATCGCACGGTAACCGGCGATGTTAGCCATTGAACTCAGCGCATCAAGCGACTGAGCACGGGAGATACGCGGCACCGCGTCCATTGACAGCACCGTCACCTTCCGCGCCGCCAGTTTCTCCAGCAGGTCCGGATTCTGCGCTGGCCAGATAAAGCTCACCAGCGTGCTGCCTTCACGGGTCAGTTCGATTTCTTCATCCGTAGGTGCATTGACCTTCAGGATAATGTCGGACTGCCAGACGGTGGCTTCATCACTGATGGATGCGCCCGCGTCAACGAAAGCCGCATCATCAAAACTGGCGAGCTTGCCCGCGCCGCTTTCGACTGCCACTGTGAAGCCAAGTTTTAACAGCTGCTCGACCGTTTTCGGCGTGGCAGCGACTCGCGCTTCATTGGGCAACCGCTCTCTCGGTACTCCAATTAACATAGTATTCCCTTTCATCGGTTTTCCCTCTGGTTGACGCTTAAACGGCGCGCCAGAGGCAGATACAGAATGGTTTCTTTTACCCGCCGTGGCGCTATCCGCCGCGGCGTGGGTGTTGCAAACTGTTTATAACCTACTGAAAATGTGTCTTCCGATCCAGACACCACGCGCTATCGCCGCAACTTTCACATTAAAATTCAGAGCCAGGTGGAAAAAACGCTATGTTGCCACTGAATTTAGCGGCAAATTACGCATAATCTGCTACGGGAAATCACTTCACTACATATTTATTACCAATAAAAACCATTATTTAACAATGAATTAACTAATTAATCGATATTGTTAACCAGCATAAGTGGTAACGGTGCTCTCTGACTGCCTGTTTCGCTGAATTCTCCTGCATTAATGACAATTCTGTTACGTCGTAAGAAATGGCATAAATTGCCTGAGACAGCGGCCATTATTACATGCCATAATCGGCAGCTAATCTGTTACACATCAAGAGTCCAGCACGTTTTCGTACTCCTTTTTTTCGTAAGGCGAAGGATTATTTTATGAAGCTGAAGAACACCATTCTGGCGACTGCCCTGCTGTCGATGACGACATTCACCGCTTACGCGGCGCAGGAACTGTCCCCGGAAAAGGCGGCCGAGCTAAAACCATTTAAACGTATCAATGTCACCGGTCGTTTTATTTCTATTGGGGATGCCAACGAAGCCGTTTCCAGACAAGCGGATAAAGAAGGCGCCGCATCGTTCTACGTGCAGGGCATCAACGATACCAACGGTAATGGCGGCAACTGGCGTGTTACTGCTGATCTGTATAAAGCCGATGCACCGGCAGCTGATACGGCCACCCGTTACCGCATCGTGAATGGTGTAAAAGAGCTGCCGAAAGCGGAAGCTTACGAACTGGAACCGTTCGACACGGTGACCGTCAAAGGTTTCTATCGCAGTCAGCCAGATGTGAGTGATGCCATTTCCAAAGCGGCGAAAGAGAAAGGCGCAGCATCATTCTTTATCGTGCGTCAGGTCGATGCGAACAGCGAAGGTGGCAACCAGTACGTTACTGCCTATGTATATAAAGCAGATGCGGCAAAACGTCAGGTTCAGAGCCCGAACCTGATCCCGGCGGACTCCGAAGCGGGTCGTAAGGCGCTGGCGGAAGGCGGTGAAGCGGCGAAACGCGTGGAAATCCCTGGCGTGGCATCGTCAGAAACGCCAAGCAGCAAAGTTGGCCGTTTCTTTGAAACCCAGTCTTCCAGCGGCAAACGTTACACCGTGACAATGCCGGACGGCACTGAAATCCAGGAAGTGAACAATATCACTGCCGCGCAGATGCAGCCGTTTGACACCGTGACCTTTACCGGCCACTTCGGCTCGCCGACGGAGGTTTCACACGAAGCCGCTCGTCAGGCCGCCAAACGCGGCGCGAAATACTATAACGTGACCCGCCAGTGGCAGAACCAGAGCGGTGGTAACCTGACCGTTACAGCTGATCTGTTCAAATAATTCGCACTCAGGGCAGCATCGCGCTGCCCTGTTTGTTGCTGCATAACCCTTAACGCTTTTTTGCATACTCAGTCATTGCACTCCGCCCCACCTCTCCGTAGAATCTGCCGCCTGTTTTAGCGGTTTCCATCGAAAATACTCACAAAAACCTGAGTAAAATTCGTTCGATAGCCGGTTTATTGGTTATTTATGCTGTAGTCAGGTTCTCTCTTGGATAAAAAACTCGGACTTACCGCTCTTACCGCGCTGGTGCTCAGTTCCATGCTTGGCGCGGGCGTTTTTAGTTTGCCGCAGAATATGGCGGCCGTTGCCAGCCCGGCGGCGCTGCTGATCGGCTGGCTGATTACTGGCGTGGGGATTGTGTTGCTGTCACTGGCATTGCTGCTGCTGACGCGTCTGAAACCCGAACTGGATGGCGGTATTTTTACCTATGCCCGCGCCGGATTTGGCGATCTGGTCGGCTTCTGTTCCGCATGGGGTTACTGGCTGTGCGCGGTGATCGCGAATGTCTCTTATCTGGTGATCGTCTTTTCCGCCCTGAGCTTCTTCACCGATTCGCCTGACCATGTGGTGTTCGGCGATGGCAATACCTGGCAGGCGGTGCTGGGGTCATCCATTTTGTTATGGCTGGTGCACTGGCTGGTGTTACGCGGTGTGCAGACCGCCGCCAGTATTAATCTGGTCGCCACTCTCGGCAAGTTGCTGCCGTTAGCCCTGTTTGTGGTGCTGGCGCTGGCAGCATTTAACCTTGATCGTTTTTCCTTCGATTTTAGCGGCATCAGCCTCGGCAAGCCGGTCTGGGAGCAGGTAAAGGAGACCATGCTGATTACCCTGTGGGTGTTTATCGGTGTGGAAGGTGCGGTGGTGGTCTCTGCCCGCGCGCGCAACAAGCAGGATGTTGGCCGTGCCACGCTGCTGGCCGTGCTGGCGGCGCTGGTGGTGTATCTGCTGGTGACCCTGCTGTCGCTGGGTATCGTACCGCGCGCGGAATTAGCGGAAATGCGTAATCCGTCGATGGCGGGTCTGATGACCCGGCTGATCGGTGGCTGGGGCGATGTGGTGATTGCCGTTGGTCTGATTATTTCAGTCTGTGGCGCGTATCTGAGCTGGACGATTATGGCCGCTGAAGTGCCGTTTATCGCCGCCCGCGAAGGGGCGTTTCCACGCTCCCTGAGTCGCCAGAATGGCCGTAATGCGCCGGCAGCGTCGCTGTGGCTGACCAATGGCAGTGTGCAGCTGTGCCTGATTCTGATCTGGCTGACCCATGCCGATTACGGCAATTTGCTGACTATTGCCTCAGAGATGATTCTGCTGCCCTATTTGCTGGTCGGCGCGTATCTGTTCAGGGTGGCACGCAAGCTGAATAAACCGTCGGTGACGCTGGTGGCGGTCGGCGCTTCCCTTTATGGCTTATGGTTGCTGTATGCGTCAGGTCCGCTGCATCTGCTGCTGTCCGTGGTGCTGTACGCGCCAGGCCTGCTGCTGTTTCTGTTTGCACGCCGCGGCGGACGCGCACAACAGCGCTTGTCGCGTGTGGAGTCGGTTGCCATTGTGCTGCTGATTGTCGCGGCGTTTCCGGCGTTATGGATGTTGATGCGGTAGTCACTCAGGACACTGAGTTGCGATTTTGCCCCTTCCCCCACGGTGTGGGGGAAGGCTGGGATGCTGGAGCAAACAACTCAGCACCTCGGCCGTTTCTCCCCCTCTCTGGCCTTCTCCCGCACGCGATGGTGAGAAAAATACAGTCCTCTGCGAGCAAGAGGCTCCGTAGCCATTGCAATGTATCCCCTGAGAATCAGGCTTTATGTGTTGTATGCGGAAAGTCGTTTGGCGGGGTTGCCGATGCCCTTAATGGGCAGCCGTCAGAAAATGGACGCTCAGGCGGTCGTCTTGCTGGGTAAGATCCAGTGGTTTGCGATACTCCTGCTGAATTTTTTCCAGTTGCTGGCTGGTCAGCGTATACGGCAGCAAAATATCCAGCTGATCAATCTGTTGCTGTTCCGCGAGAGTAATCAGGCGTGCGATGTTAATTTCGTCGCTCACCTGGGTTGAAATAATTTGCAACGCTAATTCTTTCAACCGTTCGGCGGGGGCTCGCTGGCTGCTGGCGGGCTTTCGCGTCACCATGCCGAAGATCGGCATCACGCCATAAATGGCATCGACAAAGCTCCAGCGTTTTTTGCAGGAAGCTGAGAGAAAGTCCATATAATTGAAGCAGATGCGGTCACTGTATCCGGCTGACGCCAGTTTATTTTCAGACACCCTCAACCTCCTCCCTATGGAAAAAAAATGGTTCATACGATCCTCAACCATGCCAATATAATGGCATATTTTGCGACGGCTGTACTATACATCTTGAGTTATTTAACTCCTATTCATAGTGGTTACCTGTAAGAAAGGATATGCTGCACTCTTTCCAGGCTTGCACACTGGCATTATGAGCAAAATTGTATTCGTTGAAGATGACCAGGATGTCGGTGAACTGATTGCCGCGTACCTTGGCCGTCATGATATTGAGGTCATTGTTGAGAGCCGCGGCGACCGTGCGGAACAGGTGATTGCCGACGCCGCACCGGATCTGGTGATGCTGGATATTATGCTGCCAGGCAAAGATGGTATGACGCTGTGCCGCGATCTGCGCGCCAGTTCGCGCTGGTCAGGCCCGATCGTGCTGCTCACCTCGCTGGACAGTGATATGAACCATATTCTGTCGCTGGAAATGGGCGCCAATGACTATATTCTGAAAACCACGCCGCCTGCGGTGCTGCTGGCGCGCCTGCGTCTGCATTTGCGTCAGGCGGGTGGTGCCAGCCGCAGCGAGGAGATCGCGCCAGCGCGTCCGGCGCAGCAGGCATTGCGGTTTGGTACGTTATTTATCGATCCGGTTAACCGCCTGGTGGTGCTGTCGCAGGAGAATATTGCCCTCTCCACCGCCGACTTTGACCTGTTATGGGAGCTGGCCACCCATGCCGGGCAGATCCTGCATCGTGATGTGCTGTTAAAAGCGCTGCGCGGCGTTAGTTATGATGGGCTGGATCGCAGCATCGATGTTGCTATCTCACGTCTGCGCAAGAAACTGCACGACAGCGCCACCGAACCTTATCGCATTAAGACAGTGCGCAATAAAGGTTATCTGTTTGCGCCGCATGCCTGGGACACCCACTCCGCATGAGAAAGCTTTTTATTCAGTTTTACCTGTTGCTGTTCGTCTGTTTCCTGGTGATGGCAATGCTGGTGGGGCTGGTGTACAAATTTACCGCCGAGCGCGCCGGTCGTCAGTCGATGGACGACCTGATGAAAAGTTCGCTGTATCTGATGCGCAGTGAACTGCGCGAGATCCCGCCGCGCGACTGGAACAAAACCATCAATAACCTCGACCTAAATCTGTCGTTTAAACTGCATATCAAGCCACTGAATAAGATTCAGCTCGACGAGCCCGCGATGCGTCGCCTGCGCGCGGGGGAAATTGTGGCCGTCGATGATCAATACACCTTTATGCAGCATATTCCGCGCAGCCACTATGTGCTGGTGGTCGGGCCGATACCCTATCTGTTTTTCCTGCATCAGATGCGTATTTTCGATATTGCGCTGATGATTGTGATCGGTATTTCGCTGGCATTGCCGGTATTTATCTGGATGCGTCCGCACTGGCAGGACATGCTGAAACTGGAAGCGGCCGCACAGCGCTTCGGTAAGGGTCATCTGGATGAGCGCATTCATTTCGACAGCGCATCCAGCCTGGTGCGGCTTGGTGTCGCATTTAACCAGATGGCGGACAATATTAATAATCTGGTGGTGAGTAAGAAACAGCTGATCGACGGTATCGCCCATGAGCTACGCACGCCGCTGGTACGGCTGCGTTACCGGCTGGAAATGAGCGACAACCTGAGCGAAGCCGAATCCGCTGCACTGAATCGCGATATTGGTCAGCTGGAAGCCCTGATTGAAGAGCTGCTGACCTATGCGCGCCTTGACCGCCCTAAAGTGGATTTGACGCTGCAGCAGATCGATCTCGCTGTCTGGCTGCAGGAGCGGCTGACAGATTTCCGCGCCCTGAATCCCGACTACCAGATTACGCTCGACACGCCACAGCGCGACAATGTCGGTATCGCCGATACCCGGCTAATGGAGCGGGTGCTGGATAACCTGGTGAATAACGCCCTGCGCTATGCCGGTCAGCAACTGCGCGTGGGGCTGTGGTTTGATGGCAATATCGCCTGCCTGCAGGTGGAAGATGATGGTCCGGGGATCCCGCAGGCTGAACGCGAGCGGGTGTTTGAGCCGTTTGTCCGCCTTGATCCAAGCCGCGACCGCAGCACCGGTGGCTGCGGTCTTGGTCTCGCCATCGTCCACTCCATCGCTCAGGCCCAGGGGGGTTACGTGATGATCGACAGCAGCCCGTTAGGTGGCGCCAGTGTTCGCTTTTGCTGGCCCGTTGATTTACCCTTGCCGGATAGCCAACCACATAACATCGCCTAATGTTTTCAGGGAGTTCCACTATGACATCTGCGTATCAGCATCTGACTCACACCTTCCGCCGTCTGGCGCACTTCGGCCATCTCGGCGCGATTGCTGGCTGGGATATGCAAACCATGATGCCTGCCGGCGGCAGCCAGGCGCGCGGTGAAGCGCTGGCAGAACTGAGTGTACTGCGCCATGAAATCCTGACGGCAAAAGAAGTGGGCGTCTGGCTGGATCAGGCGCAACAGGAAGATCTGAATGATGTTGAAGCCGCCAATCTGCTGGAAATGCGCCGCGCATGGCAGCAGGCATCGTTACTGCCAGCTTCGCTGGTGGAAGCCAAATCCATCGCCGGTTCGCGTTGTGAGCATGCATGGCGTCAGCAGCGTCCAGCCAACGACTGGCAGGGTTTCGCCGCCAATCTCAAAGAAGTGGTCAGATTAAGCCGCGAAGAGGCGGAAATCCGCGCGCAGGCGAATGGCTGTTCACGTTATGATGCCCTGCTCGACGTTTTCGAGCCGGGTATGACCAGTGCGCAGCTGGACCGTACCTTTGGCGATCTGAAACAGTGGCTGCCACAGTTGCTGCAACAAATTGTGGATAAGCAGGCGCAGGAATCGGTGACACTGCCGGAAGGACCGTTTGCCATCGAATCACAACGCCAGCTCGGTCTGAGCATTATGCAGCGGCTGGGCTTTGATTTTAATGCCGGACGACTGGATGTCAGCGCGCATCCGTTCTGCGGCGGTGTACCGCAGGATGTGCGCATCACCACCCGCTACCGGGAAAATGAGTTTCTCAGCGCCATGATGGGCGTGATCCATGAAACCGGTCACGCACGTTATGAGCAAAATCTGCCTGCCGCCTGGGCCGATCAGCCGGTGGCGCATGCCCGCTCGACCGCCATCCATGAATCCCAGAGTCTGTTCTTTGAAATGCAGCTGGCGCGCAGTACAGAGTTTCTGCAGCTGATCCTGCCACAGGCGGTGGCGCAGTTCGGTGCACAGCCCGCTCTCAGCGCAGAGAACTTTGTCCGCCTTAACCAGCGGGTCAAACCGGGCTTTATCCGCGTTGATGCCGACGAAGTCAGCTACCCGGCGCATGTCATTTTACGTTATGAAATCGAGCAGGCATTGATCAGTGGCGAGATCGAAGTCGACGATATTCCGGCTATCTGGCAGGAAAAAATGCAGTCGTATCTCGGCATTGATACCCGCGATAACTATCGCGACGGTTGCATGCAGGATATTCACTGGACTGACGGCGCCTTTGGTTATTTCCCAACCTATACACTGGGCGCGATGTATGCCGCACAGCTGTTCCAGGCAGTAAAACGCGCTCTGCCGCAGGTGGAAAGCCTGATCCGCAACGGTGAACTGCAGCCGGTGTTTGACTGGCTGCAGCAGAATATCTGGCAGCACGGCAGCCGCTTTAGCACCCGCCAGCTGATTACCCAGGCGACGGGTGAAGATCTCAATCCGCAATATTTCCGTCAGCATCTGGAAAATCGCTATTTGCCGCGGTGATTTTCCCCGCTGCGTCAGCAGGCAACGGCGCCCTTCACCCTCAGCGTTAAGGGCGCCGCAGTTTTTTACGACTCAGTCACATGGATCGTCATCGTAGCCGGATCGCAGTGCTCTGAGTACAGCGTCACGCTGGCTGTGCCCGCAGCGGTTGGCGCCGTCAGTGTGACGACTTCCGTTCCCCCGACCCACATCGTCTCCGTGGCGGTTAAATGCATTCCGGTGCTTCCGCTGTCAATGCTGTAAGTCACCGGCACACCGGGTGCGGGTATCGCAAGGCTGTTTAAATTTAAACCCGACTCTTCACGGTCAGGATAATGCTCTCTGACCGCAACCAGCCTGAAGCGAAAATAGGGCTGTGGCCAGGCATCATTTACCTTTTTCACCTGCAGTGGATTGTCACTCATCATTGAGAAACGCCGGTACAGAGGCAGTATGTTAATTTTCGCATCTTCCCTGGCATGCGCATCCGGGGAGATAACCGAAACTGTCGCCTGACCATAATGCCCCTGAGTGTGCGGGGCAAACACCACCGTGGCCCTGCCATCCTCTCCCGACTGCGAATGCGCATCCGCCACCGTAATGCCGTGCGCAGGAGGAACGATCGTGACATTCAGTATTGCCGCAGCAGGCAGACCGCCGCGTGTCACATTCAGCACCACTGGCGCAGGGGTTGCCCCTTCGAGGATTTGCTGACTCTGTTGCTGCGTAATGGCCAGCATATAAGGTTCGTTCAGGTCAGAAACCAGGTGCGATGTCACGGACAGGCTGATCAACACGCGGCTGCGCTCAGGCGCATCCTTTAAACCCACCTTGAGCAGCAAATCGCCTTCCTCATCGCCTGTTGTCACGTTCACCCGCACGAGGCCATCAGCATCGGTTGCTGTCTCGCTGAAAACCACGATGGTTCCTTCCGGCGCAGCAGCAACGTCAATTTCAACCGGCAGTGAGGCGGGATACGAGAGGCCGCTTAACACGTTGCCACTTACTGCCTGTAACGTGATCACGCTGGTCGCGTTAGTCGCCAGGCTGCGCTGGCCTTTCACATCAAAACTGAGTTCTGCGGGCAGCAGATCGACGATAAAGTCCTGCTCAAGCATCAGCCATTGCGTTACGCCATGGCTTAGCGGAACCGTCAGCAAGCCAACGCCGCCTTCCACCAGCCACACCAATGGCACTGTCGCCTGCAGGGCCGCCGCACTGGCGGCCACCTCGACATACACGACACTACCCGAGGTAAAGTCCGGACCTGGCGGTTCGGTGTGCAGAATACATTGATAGCGCTGCGCCAGCGGCCCCAGCCTGACGCCGGGCTGTAACCCCTCGCCCGCAGCAAATACCGCTTTCAGCTTATGATCGTGGTCCATACGCAGTGTCAGTATCGCGCCGTCTGTCAGCACGTCATCCCGTTCCCAGTGCCTGAAGACATAGCCAGGACGTGCGATGGCACGTACTGTCGCCAGACTGCCCTGCGGATAGGGTCCCGGCTGATCGGGTGAGACAAACCCGCCTAATGCAGGTTCGATACTGATAGCTAAATACGCTGGCTGCCAGCGCGGAGTATGATCACCACGATAACGCGCCACAACACGCGTGCTGCGCCGGAAAAGGTGCGCATCATCGGCTGCATCGGGTTTGCCAATCGCGATGCCGACAGGCTGCCCCTGCCAGCTTTTATCAGGCGTGGAATAGCTGGGAATACGGTACATTTTCGTTTCATCATTCGGGTATCCCATGATGGTCACAAACGCGCGGTTAGGCGGAATATAACCACGCGCGTAGTCATATTCGGGCCTGAGAGCGACCACCGGGTTCTGATAACCCGGCTGAGTGAGGCGATCGTGCTTGCCTCCCAGCAAATGCCCCAGTTCATGCGCGAAGACATAACTGGCGTTATACCCCTGCCGCGGCATAACCGAGATGCTAAAGACAGCGAGGGAAAGATCTGAACGATCGAATTGTGCAGGTTCAGGGATACATGACGCCACGCCGTGCAACGGATCAATCTGCGCCGACAGCATCACCACGAGATCTGCCCCTACCGTGTCGCGCAGCTGGTTCACCACCGGCCAGTTGACTCCCGGTATCCAGCGCTGCTGCTCCCCCGCTCTCTGGTGGACAACGACGAGATCCAGCATCTCGCTGACCGTTGAGCCCTGCAGACTGTTCACCTGCATAATATCCACGATGCGCACTCGCGCAGAAATATCACTGTTACTGAAAATCGTATTGGTGACGGTTTCCGCTTCACGCATAATGGCAACGATATCGTCATGTCCGCCAGAAAAGGGGGTGGCGGTGGCGGGCGGATACAGCGCCAGAATGTCGATCACCACCGGAATGCTGTCATCTTCTGCGGCAAAGTATTCCTGTTCAGGCTCTGCCGGGCGTACTACCGGATCATTGCAGGTCAGCATGCCTGGCCGTGAGGGCATAATCCATACCCCTGCCGACGGGCCACGCGGGCGGATCAGCCAGTCGTTCCCCAACGCAATCACCAAACCTGACAGACGCACGCCATCTTGCGTGAATTTCATACCAAGATGTGCACTGGTGTCGGTAAAATTGGGCAAAATGCCGTGCCAGGCCGCACTTCTGTCGTCAAACCTTTGCACCGAAACCGTCTGACAGTCGAGGGTTAAAGCATCAGGAAGATTGATACGAAGTTGTGGCGCAGGTTCGCCATTGCCGGGTAATTTCAGTGCCTGCTGCAGCGCGTCGACATTGATGGTGGCAACGCGGGCATCCGGATACAAAGGATCTGGCAGCTGATTGAGATAGCGGAATAATTCAGTCATGGGAGACTCTCCTGCAGGAAAGATCAAACTGACTATCAACCTCACCGCGCCGAAACCGCCTCCCTGCCGGTTAACGACTGGCGCGGACCTTACTCATCTGCTGGCGCATCAACTGACGTTAATCGTGATAACGATCGATTCGGCGTATTGAGAACTCACGGTGACTTTTGCCGTACCCGGGCCGGTGAGCGCTGTCGCCGCCACATAGACGGTCTTACCCAGATACGTTACGTCCGACGCGGCCAGCGTAATGCCGGTGGTTCCGCTATCAAGGGTGAGGCTGATGTTGATGCCCTGCGGCAGCGTGATAAAATTGCTGGCTTCGGACTCGCTGTACGACAGCAAGACGGCAAGGGCAAAGGGCTGATAGTGGCCTTGTTCCGGCTGGATATTCATCGTCAGTCCCAGCGCGGAGAAAAGATACTGTTGACGCGGCAGCACACCAATCTGCACCCGCACACGGGTTCGCGAGGCCGCTTCAGTGATAAACAGTGTTGTCGGGCCAATACTGCTGCCGCTCTGCGGTGCAAACATGACTGTCGCGACGCCATCTGCGCCACTGCCGGGGTGAGCATCGATGACGCTGAGACCATGAGTCGGCGCGCTAACGGCCACCTCCAGCGTTGCTGCCACAGGTTTCCCCTGGTGTGAAACGAGCACCTTAACCGGTGCTGGCGTTGCCCCTCCCGGGATTTGCTGTGCGCGGTTTTCGATCACCGTCAGGGCGACAGGTTCATCCTGCTGCTCCGGATGCGTCGATACCGCGACGACGACCAGTACCGTGCTGCGTTCGGGCGCGTCCTTCAACCCGACCTTCAGCGCCAGCTCGCCCTCTTCATCCCCGGTCTTCACCGTCAACCGTATCAGACCGCTGGCATCCGTCACCGTCTCATGCGCGGTAAGTGTCGTCCCCTCCGGTGCGGCTGCGACATCGATCTGTACCGGTTCACCCGCAGGGTGCGAGAACCCTTCCTCCGCTGATCCCCAGGTGGCCTGGATAATCAGCTGGCTGGTACTATTAAGGCTCAGACTGCGCTGCCCCCAGACAGTAAAAAGCAGCCCAACCGGCAGCAAATCCACAATGAAATCACGCTCAAGAATCAGTGACTGCGTGATATGGTCGTACAGCGGCAGTGTCACCCCGCCGATTCCCCCCTCCAGCAGCCACACCAGCGGCACTTCAGACTGCAGCGCGGCGGCGGTGGCTAAGGCCAGGACTTTGATATCGGTGCCCGCAGGATAGGCGGGACCGGGTGGCGGCTGAAACTGCAGCTGACAGCCATAGCGCCGTACCAGCGGGCCTAACCTGACCGCAGGCTGAGCGCTACTGCCTGTGACAAACACCGCTTTCAGGCTATGGTTCTTATCCATCAGCAGCGCCAGCGTCGGCGCCATCAGTGACACACCATCCAGCACCCAGTGATCGAAAACATAACCGCTGCGTGCGATAGCACGAACAGCGACCTGACTGCCCTGCGCATAAGGACCCAGCTGGTCTGGGATGACAAAACCGCCGAGGTTTGGCTCGATCATCAGGTTTAAGTAAGCAGGGTTCCAGCGCGGGGCATTGTCGCCACGATAACGCGCCATCACCCGTGTGCTCAGGCGAAAAAGCCGTGCCATATCGGACGCACCTGGTTTTCCCAGCGCGACGCCGACCGCCTGTCCCTGCCACATTTTTTCCGGGTTGGAGAAATAGGGGATCCGATATGTCCCCCTCTCCGGGTGGTCATAGCCCATGATGGTGACAAATGACCAGTTCGGCGCGATATAGCCGTGAGCATAGTCATAAGTTGGGTCCAGAAACGAATGCTGTGGCTGGGTGAGGCGGTCATGTTTGCCGCCCAGCAGATGCCCCAGTTCATGAGCGAACGTGTGACCGAGATTATAGGTTTGCGAAGACGACACCAGCAGCAGACTAAACAGCGCCACATTCAGCGAGGAGTGATCAGCCAGCGCCGGTTCCGGGATAGACGCGGCAATCCCCTGCACACTGCCCGTCCCCACCACTCCGGGCATGTCCGACAGAAGCACCACTACGTCAGCCCCCGCAGCATCGCGCAGACCACTGACCAGTGCCCAGTCCGTTCCGGGTGCAAGCTGTAATTTGCCTGCGGCGTCGTAAGTCTGCACGATCACAGCAGCGAGTAACTCGGTGACCGTTGCGCCATGTAAACCCGTCACTTCCTCAATGGCAAGGATGCGGACACGCGCATTAATGTCACTGTTACTGAAGACCGTATTTGTCACCGCTTCCGCCTGGCGCAGATAAGCAACGACATCATCATGTCCATGAGCCAGCGCTTTCGTCTCCACCGGAGGATACAGAACCAGAATATCGATCACGGCTGGCGTGGCATCGTCTTCAGCAGAATAATAGTCAGCCGCGGACGACTCACTGCCCTGTTGCGGATACACGCCAGGGTTGCCACAGCCCAGCGAATCCAGTCTGGCTGGGGTAATCAGGACGCCTGTCGGCGAGTGATGCGGATGAATCAGCCAGTAACCGTTCGGCGTAAACACTAAACCCGAGAGGCGCACCGCGTTTCCCGTAAAGGTGATACCGAGATGAGCGCTGACCGCCTCAAGGCCCGGCACAATACCGCGCCAGGCGACACTGCCATCATCAAACCTTTCGACCGCTGCCGTCTGGCATTCCACGGTCACCTGATCCGATAAATTCAGGTTCAATGTCGATGGTGCTTCGCCACTGGCGCGTATCTGCAATGCTTTGCGTAACTCAGCGACATTCACTGTCGCGAGGCGGGCATCAGGATGCGCGGGGTCTACCAGCTGATCTGGCCAGGTAAATAATTCAGTCATAAGGCTCCACTCTGTGCAGAAAAGATCAAACTGACTTTGTCTGGGCGATACGGAATGCGACGACAACGGCAGATCAGAGCAGGAAAAGCATAACGCCTGTCAGATGCGGGTTCTTTGGCACACAGTCACCCGGAGAGCGAATGGCTGTTGCCACCGTTGTTGCTATGTCCGCCAGTTGACAGACACCGACAGGAGCAGTTCCCTTCGCCGGGCGATGCCATGCTCAGGTTCACAGAAGACAGAGCGCCACAGCGCGCCAGAATCAGGGAGAGCTGAGTGTGATCTTCAGACTCAGAAAATGACTGACCGATCCGCATTAATGGTTGCCTGATTGCCAGCAACAAACACAAACATCGTTCATAAAACAACCTGCAGATGAAGCTTGTGTCAGCCCGCAGTAAAAGGCAAATGGCCCCTTTGCGGGCAACAAACGTAATCCAGGGATCTGATTTTCCCTATTTTTTGTCACGCAGAGCGCAATGTTTCCAGCTCCTGAGGACTGAATTCAGGTGCATCGCAATACCAGCGTTCAGTAAAAAAAGGGGGTTTCCAGAAAATTTTTATCTGCGTTTCACGATCGCCGTCACGCAGCAGCAAAACAGCCTTTATTTTTCAGTATATTAGCGATTGTACATTCCGTTACACGCCGATACCAAACACTCACGGAAACCTGAGCGCGATTTACCTATAGTCTCTTCACCGGCCCCGCAGTGGGCTAAATGATGAAAATCTCTTTTGAGGATTCTGTGATGAAAAAATTAGTCTCTCTGGTTGTTGCCGCTGCTATGGGCCTGTCTTCAGTTGCTTTCGCTGCTGAAACCACTGCAACGCCAGCACCAGCTGCTGCACCAACCGCCACCGCGACGACTGCCGCACCAGTGAAAGCCACTGCACAGAAAACCGTGCATAAAAAACATAAAAAAGCCGAGCAGAAAGCTCAGGCTGCGAAAAAGCACCACAAAAAAGCCGCTAAACCAGCTGCGCAAAAAGCCCAGGCGGCTAAAAAGCACAAAAAAGCGACTAAACCAGTAGCCCAGAAAGCGCAGGCTGCTAAAAAACTCCACAAAAAAGCGACTAAACCAGCCGCTCAGAAAGCGCAGGCTGCTAAAAAGCACCACAAAAAAGCCGCTAAACCAGTCGCTCAGAAAGCGCAGGCTGCTAAAAAGCACCACAAAAAAGTGGCTAAAAAAGCAGTAACCCCAGCAGCGTAATCTGCCAGCCAGCAACACCCCACTATGACAAACACCCGGATTATCCGGGTGTCTCTTTCATGGAGTAGCGGAAATGGTGCGTCGCTATCTGTTCGAGATCATCCTTGTGACGATGATCCTGTGCGGGATCATTACCGCCCTCTTCTGGCTTTAGCTGGTGTAGTGCCCTGATATTACAAATTAAACTCCCTTTATTCCGTCTCACCGTCTATAGTTAAACGCGTAACACGCGTGATAAAAACCAATAGCAATAGTTTCGCCCTTCCTGAGAGTGATATGCGCATAACGGCTGTTTTATTAGTAGGATTGCTGTCGCTGGCTCCGTATTGCCATGCTGATGATGATGACGATACCGCGAGCAAAGAGGACACCCAGACGCTGTTTTTTGGTCATGATGACCGTAAACCTGTCGATGCCATCAGCCGCGCGCCCTGGGAAGCGATTGGTCAGCTGGAAACCGAGAGCGGTAACCTGTGTAGTGCAACGCTGATTTCCGCCCATCTGGCACTGACCGCAGGCCACTGTCTGCTGGCACCGCCCGGTAAACCCGATAAACCCGTAGCACTGCGCTTTATTTCTGGCGCCAGCGGCTGGCGTTATGAAATTCACGATATCGACGTGCGCGTGGACAGCTCGCTGGGGAAAAAATTGAAGGCCGATGGCGATGGCTGGATTGTGCCGCCGGCAGCGGCGCCTTATGACTTTGGGCTGATCATTCTGCGTAACCCGCCATCCGGCATCACTCCCGTGCCGCTGTTTGCCGGTTCACGTAACGAACTGACCGCCGCGCTGAAAGAGGCCGATCGCAAAGTGACCCAGGCAGGCTATCCGGAAGATCATCTCGATACTCTGTATTCGCACAGCGACTGCCTGGTCACGGGCTGGGCACAGCGTTCGGTGCTGTCGCACCAGTGCGATACTCTTCCCGGCGACAGCGGTTCACCACTGCTGCTTAATACGGCTGATGGCTGGCAACTGATTGCAGTACAGAGTTCTGCCCCGGCGGCGAAAGATCGCTATCGCGCCGATAACCGCGCTGTGGCGGTAACCGCTTTTCGCGATCAGCTGGAACAACTGGCGCAGCAATAAACGCCCTTTCCCCCACAATGTGGGGGAAGAGCATATCCCTATCACACCGCAATCTGCTCCATCGCCTGCAGAATACGTTTATCCGATACCGGATACGGCGTCCCCAGTTGCTGGGCGAAGTAACTGACACGCAGCTCCTCAATCATCCAGCGAATCGTCTGCACCTCGTCGTCATAACGACGCGCAGGCGGCAGTTTATTCAGCCAGTTCTGCCACGCCTGTTGCACCTGTTCCACTTTCAGCATGCGGGCACGATCGCTGTGCGGATCGGTCGGCAGCTTCTCCAGACGTCGTTCGATGGCCTGCAGATAACGCAGGGTATCTGGCAGACGCTTCCAGCCATTGCCGGTGACAAAGCCGCGATACACCAGCCGGTCCATCTGCGCTTTCACATCCGACAACGCCAGCGCCATCGTCATATCCACACGCCCTTTCAGACGCTTATTGATACTGAAGATAGTGGTCAGAATCTGCTCCACCAGTTGCGCAATCTCCACCACCGTCTCATTCAGTTCTGCACGCACTTTATCGTGCAGACGGGTGTAGTCCGCTTCCTGCCAGCTCGGGCCACCGAATTCCGCCATCAGCTTATCGACGCCGCAGGCTATACAGTCGTCGATCAGCTCCAGCACCTTGCCGTAAGGGTTAAAATAGAGTCCCAGTTTGGCTTTATTCGGCAGTTTTTCATGCAGATACTTAATCGGCGATGGAATATTCAGCAGCAACAGGCGACGCTGTCCGCGCCACATCATCTTCTGCTGCTCCTGCGGGCTGTCGAACAGACGAATCGCCACACTGTCTTTTTCATCCACCAGTGCAGGCCAGGCTTTCACGCTGTAATTGCCACGTTTTTGCTCGAAATGGTCTGGTAAATCGCCAAAACTCCACAGATGCAGACCACTCTGTTCCAGTCCGTCATCCGCCACCTGCGACAGGGTTTCCTGCACCTTTCCCTTCAGCGATTCACGCAGTGCGGTAAGATCTTTACCTTCCTGCAGCTTACGATTGTTTTCATCAACCACGCGGAAAGTGATTTTCAGGTGATCGGGCACCTGATCCCACTGCCAGGCATCACGCGGGAGGGTCACTCCGGACATGCGGCGGAATTCGCGTTCCAGCGCCTCCAGCAGCGGCATTTCCAGTGGCGTTACGCGATCGAGAAACGCTTCCGCATAGTTCGGCGCCGGCACAAAGTTACGGCGTAACGGTTTCGGCAATGACTTAATCAGCGCAATCACCAGTTCGCGGCGAATGCCCGGGATTTGCCACTCAAAGCCCGCCTCTTCCACCTGATTCAGCAACGGCAGCGGGATATAGACGGTGACGCCATCAGCATCCGCACCCGGTTCAAACTGATAACTCAGGCGCAGCTTGAGATTGCCCTGATGCCAGAAATTCGGGTAATCCAGCTTGCTGACATTGCCCGCGCCCTCTTTAATCAGCATCTCTTTGGCGAAGTTGAGCAGTTCCGGCGTCTCTTTGCTGGCGTTTTTCCACCAGCTGTCAAAATGACGGGCAGACACCACCTCATGGCCGATACGCTGGTCATAGAAAGCAAACAGCGTTTCGTCATCCACCAGAATATCGCGCCGGCGCGACTTGTGTTCCAGCTCTTCAATCTCACTGCGCAGTTTCAGGTTCGCTTTGAAAAACGCATGACGCGTCTGCCAGTCACCTTCCACCAGCGCATGGCGGATAAACAGCTCGCGCGACAGTGCCGGATCGATCTGGCTGTAGTTCACTTTGCGCGCAGCCACAATCGGCAGGCCATACAGCGTGACTTTTTCCATCGCCATCACCGCGCCCTGCGCTTTTTCCCAGTGTGGTTCGCTGTAGCTGCGCTTCAGCAGATGCTGCGCCAGCGGTTCAATCCACTCTGGCTCAATACGCGCGGCAATCCGTCCCCACAGGCGGCTGGTTTCCACCAGTTCGGCGACCATGGTCCATTTCGGCGGCTTCTTAAACAACGCGGAACCGGGGAAGATGGCGAAACGGGCATTACGCGCGCCGGTAAATTCCTGCTTTTCCGCATCCTTCTGACCAATATGCGACAGCAAACCGCTTAACAGCGCCAGATGCACCTCGCGGAACTCTGCAGGTTCGCTGTTAACCGGCAGTCCCAGTTCACGCACCACCTGGCGCAGCTGGGTATAAATATCCTGCCATTCGCGCACGCGCAGGTAGTTAAGGAAATCAGTTTTACACTGACGACGGAACTGGCTCGAGGACAGCGCTTTCTGCTGCTCCTGCAGATAGTTCCACAGATTGACGAACGCCAGGAAATCGGACTCTTTATCGGCAAAACGACGATGTTTCTCGTCAGAGGCCTGCTGTTTTTCAACCGGGCGTTCGCGCGGGTCCTGAATCGACAATGCGGCGGTGATGATCATCACTTCACGCACGCAGCCATGATTCTGCGCCGCCAGCACCATCCGCGCCAGGCGCGGGTCAACAGGCAGTTGTGCCAGCTGACGACCGGATGCCGTCAGCTTGTACTGCTGACCATCTGGCTGCGTAATCGCCCCCAGTTCTTCCAGCAGGCGCACACCATCCTGAATATTGCGTTTATCCGGTGCTTCGACAAACGGGAAGGCGCTGATATCGCCCAGCCCGAGCGCGGTCATTTGCAGAATAACCGAGGCAAGGTTGGTGCGCAGAATCTCCGGATCGGTAAATTCCGGGCGATTATTGAAATCCTCTTCCGCATACAGGCGGATACAGATCCCTTCCGATACACGGCCACAACGCCCTTTACGCTGATTAGCAGACGCCTGTGAAACCGGCTCAATCGGCAGGCGCTGCACTTTGGTGCGGTAGCTGTAACGACTGATACGCGCAGTGCCGGGGTCGATAACATATTTGATGCCCGGCACCGTCAGCGAGGTTTCTGCCACGTTGGTCGCCAGCACGATACGGCGGCCCACATGCGGCTGGAACACCCGGTTCTGCTCGGCATTCGACAGCCGCGCATACAGCGGCAGCACCTCGGTATGCGGCAAATCCCGTTTCATCAGTGCATCGGCAGTATCGCGGATTTCACGCTCACCGCTCATAAAAATCAGAATATCGCCGTGCCCCTCCTCGCCCAGCTCATCCACCGCATCAAAAATGGCCTGCAGCTGGTCACGGTCACTGTCGTCACCGTCTTCCATCATCGGGCGATAGCGTACTTCCACCGGATACGTCCGGCCGGAGACTTCGATAATCGGCGCGTTATTGAAATGGCGCGAAAAACGCTCAGGGTCGATGGTTGCGGAGGTAATAATGATTTTGAGGTCGGGACGGCGCGGCAGCAGCTCACGCAGGTAACCCAGCAGGAAATCGATATTCAGGCTGCGTTCGTGGGCTTCATCGATAATGATGGTGTCATACTGCATCAGCAGACGATCCTGCTGGATTTCTGCCAGCAAAATACCGTCAGTCATCAGCTTCACCTGCGTGGTGTCGCCCACCTGGTCGTTAAAACGCACCTTATAGCCGACACAACCGCCGAGCGAGGTTTCCAGCTCGTCGGCAATACGGTTCGCCACCGTGCGTGCTGCCAGACGGCGCGGCTGGGTATGACCAATCAGCCCTTTGATGCCGCGTCCCAGCTCCAGACAAATTTTCGGCAGCTGAGTGGTTTTCCCCGAACCGGTTTCACCGGCGACAATCACCACCTGGTGATCGCGAATCGCCTCAGCAATCGCCTGTTTTTTCTGGCTAACCGGCAGATTATCTGGAAAGGTGATTTTCGGCGTGGCCGCCTGGCGCAGCGCTACGCGCTGTTCCGCTTCGGCTATCTCTTTCAGCAGGTCGTCGGCAATGCCCTGCTGCGCTGCGGCATTTTTGACCTTTTTCGCGCCGTGCAGGCGGCGCTGAAGACGCTGGCGGTCGCGCAGCATCAGATTATCCAGTCGCGACCAGAGCGCCTGTAAAGGGGAATTGTTGCTATGTTCAGACATGCGTGTTCAGTACCTGGTTGCTGCGGCAGCAGTTAATTATCAGAGGAAGCGCCACCGCCATATGCCAGCTGTGCTGGCTGTCAGTTATTTATCAGTCGGCGCGCAGTTTAGCACAGGGGATTAAATGTGATCGCCATCTCTCAGTATGATTGTTCAATATTTTCGAACATAGGTCTCGAAATATTGCGCTATCACTGCGCCATAAATACTCCTACAGTGTAAATCATTGAGCGGACAGCCTCCGCGTTAACAGACAGGAAATAATCATGAGTAAAGTATTAGTTCTGAAATCCAGTATTCTCGCCGGTTATTCACAGTCAGGTCAGCTGGCTGATTTCTACGCTGAAGAAGCGAAAGCCGCAGGCAATCAGGTAACCGTGCGTGACCTGGCTGCAAATCCAATCCCGGTACTGGATGGTGAACTGGTTGGCGCACTGCGTCCGTCCGATGCACAGCTGACCCCACGTCAGCAGGAAGCACTGGCGCTGTCTGATGAACTGATTGCTGAACTGCAGGCACACGACACCGTGGTAATTGCTGCACCAATGTACAACTTCAACATCCCAACGCAGCTGAAAAACTATTTCGACCTGATTGCCCGTGCTGGTGTTACTTTCCGTTACACCGAAGCAGGCCCGGAAGGTCTGGTGAAAGGCAAACGCGCTGTGATCGTGTCCAGCCGTGGTGGTATCCACAAAGACACCCCAAGCGACCTGCTGACGCCATACGTTAAACTGTTCCTGGGCTTTATCGGTATCACTGATGTGAACTTCGTGTTCGCAGAAGGTATCGCTTACGGTCCGGAAGTGGCGACCAAAGCAACTACCGACGCGAAAGACGCCATCAAGCAGATCGTTGCGGCTTAAGTCTTTCTCCTTCCCCCGCCACGCGGGGGAAGGAAATGATTACTCTTTCTTCAGCCACTGCCCGTTAATACCCCGCACATATTCCCCCGACTGCGCTCTCTGCACCAGCTTCTCACCGGCAATCCGCGCCACTTCGGCCGTCGACAGATTATTGCGGCTCGCCAGCTGCCGATACTGCTGCTCACGCCCCTGATTGATTTTTGCCACCAGTGCCAGCGTGTCAGTGTCCTGTTTAATCGCCGCAATATAACCACTCAGGGTTTCCCCTACCCGTCCCTGCTGGCGTGCTTCATCCAGCGATAACGCCCACGCCGACGGTGACAGCAACACGCCCAACAGCACCAGCCAGATTACCTTCTTCATCGCCAGCTCCCGTTAGAACAGATCGCTTTGGTTTTTCAGCAGGGCTTCCACATCTTTATCAACCCGGATATGGATTTCATGCTCAATTTTGACATTCATATTGATGGTGATCGGCTCTTTCGGCGCGGCAACCTCAATGCGCGGCACGCAGCCTGCCAGCACACCGGTCAGCGGCAGCAGCCACAACGCCTTAGTTATTGGTGTCATCACTCTTGATTTCCTTTTGCGACGGCAGAGTGGCATTTTGCTCCACCCATGATTGCAGATTATCGCCAAAGCGCAGACTGCGCCACAGCTGAAACAGATTCTCGCGATGGGTGTAATTCAGCGACACGCGCTGCGTTTTATCGCTGAAACGGCTGCTGCCATCCACGCGCGCCTGCATGGTCAGTTCGCCGAGATTACTGAGATTAAGGGTGGCCCACGAGCGTGATATTTCCATATAGCGCAGCCAGTCCATTGCCGCGCCGGCAGCCATATTATTGCCGGAAATCGCATCGGCCATCGCCGGATCAATGCGCAGCGTCAGCGGGCCGTGGTTGGCAATCCAGCCCTCTTTCACCAGCCACTGCGGATGATTGAGCCACAGCGGCAGTGCGCCATTGACCCGCCCGGACATGGCGATTTGTTTCGGTTTAATCGCCGTAATCAGTTCACTGAGATCGATATCGCGCAGCTGAATGGTGGCAGCCTGATGCTGCGGCAATGCCAGTTGTGCCATCATCAGTTTGCCGCCCAGCAGATCCACACTGACATCGGTTAAGCGCAGTGGCTGCTGTTCACTCCACGGATAATGCCCCTGCAAATCGGCCGCCACATTGGCAATCGAGAACTGATTTTTAATCTCTTTGATACGCAGCGACACCGGGCCACGCAGGCCGAAGGTCCACTGATGATCTTTCAGGCGGAACGGCAGCGAGAAGTCGACACCGTTAATCTCATTATCCGGCATCCAGAGACTGCCATTACTGACCACCCAGTGGCCGCCCGCCTGGAACCCCTGCCCGGCCGCGGCAGAGAAGGCCACCTGCGCTTTCAGCGTGCCGGACTGAATCTTCATTTTCAAATCACGACTCAGCAGTGGCTGGAAGACGATCAGCGCCTGTGCGGGCCACCACGCCTGACCACGCAGGCGTTCGCCATCCCAGCGTCCGTTGACCTGCACCGGGCCTATCGCCTCAGCGTTCAGATTGCCACGGAATAAAAAGCCCGCCGGATCGCGCCCTTTCAGCTGAACATCGAGCGTCGCAGGTGGCAGAAAACCACCAGCGCTAAAGGTGGTTTGCTGCGCCGCCAGCTGCAGTGCGCCGGTAAATGCCGGATCATCCTGCGCACGCTGCCAGCGCAACGGTGCAGTAAGCGTCAGGCGCGGCGCGTTGACATGCACCATGCCGTAACTGAGTTGGTCGAAGCCGGTTGACAGTGTATCCAGTTCAATGGTGCTCTGCTGCCAGCTGCCCGTCCCCGTGGCATCCCATTCTGCCGCCAGAGGTGCCATATAGCCTTTGCCCCAGTAGCGCCAGTTCCAGCGCCCCTGGTCTGGCCAGAAGTCACTGGCGCGCCCGTCCAGATGCAGGGTAAAGCGCCCCATTTCTGGATCGTGCGCCTGCAGAATTGCCTGTAAACGACCGGAAATGCCCGCCGACGACACCTTAACCCCCGCCAGCGGCCAGCGTGCTTCATCCACTTCCAGCGTAGACAGCAGACGGCCCCGCATCCGCAGCAACGCGCCAGGATGCAGTGCCAGCTGCGGCGCCAGCAACGGGCCGGATATCTCGCCAGGCAGTGAACTGTAAAACTGTAAATCCGCCAGTTTGCTTTCACCGGTCAGGCGCAGCGGTAGCTGGCTGTTGAGCATATCCAGATGACCCGGCCCGACGGTCAGCACCACGTTGCCCTTACCACCGCGTCCGCTGGTGAGCAGGTTGAGACGCGCCTGGATTTCTGTCGCTGCCAGTCCCTGCTGCCAGTTATCCAGCGTCAGCGCAATGCCACCAGACAGCGGCTGAGTGCCATACGGCCAGCGCCAGCTGCCCTGTTCGATGGTGATTTGTTGCGGCGTGATTTGCCACGGCACGCTCAGCAGCGGCGTGGCATTCTCTGGCGCGTTAACCTGTAAGGTGCCGCGCTGCTGCTGCCAGCTCAGCTGCACACTCAGTGGCTGCGGCAGGCCCTGCAGCGCCAGCGCACCATGTAACTGACCGGCTTGCGGCAGATGATCGGGGATAAGCGGCAGGGTTAACTGACCATCGAGCTCCACCGGCTGCGCCAGTGCCGGATGGCGAATACTCAGTTGTGCAATATCCAGCGTCTGTTCCTGCAACCGGGCAGCGAGCTGCAGATTGTCACCACGGTACACCAGTTGCTGTTGCTGTTCATCGAGCGTCAGTTGTAACTTCCCGGCGTATTGCTGATAAGGCGCGATCACCAGCTGATCAATCGTGACGCGGGCGGACGGCAGCATCGACTGCCACTCGGCCAGCGAACGCGGTGCGGCGGGGTTTTCCTCTGCAGGGAGTTTACTCAGACAGGGCGTATTGAGACTCAGCTGTGCGGCACTCGCCTGCCAGCGCTGGTTATCACGGGTTAAGTGAACATCGCTGAGTGCCGCCAGTTCGCAGTCAGCGGCATAGTAACGCACGCCCGGCAGCCAGATACCACCGTCACGCCAGCGCGGGTTGCCGTCCAGCTCCATATGACTGCCGGGTGGCAGCCAGATGCCCGCCAGCTGCGGCAGCCACTGCGTGACCGTCAGCATCAGGCCGGCCAGCAGCAAAATCAACGCCAGCAGCGCAGCAGTGAATCGTAAAAAGCTCCGTCTCATGGCTCCGAATCATCACCCACCGTTTTCATCCTGCATGGATGATGGCATGTAACCGCCCGGGGGTGAAGTTTTAACAAAAATAATCCCCCAGGAATCCTCTCTCTTTTCCCTCTGCTCAGCATGTTACACTCAATTCAGTGGTTCTTTAAAAGGAGCGTAACGATGAAACTTGCGGTGTACAGCACAAAACAATATGACCGTAAATATCTCGAACAGGTGAACGAAAGCTACGGCTATGAGCTGAAGTTTTTTGATTTCCTGCTGACTGAGCATACGGCGAAAACCGCTATCGACTGCGACGGTGTCTGCATTTTTGTCAATGATGACGGCAGCCGGGCGGTGCTTGAAGAGCTGGCAGCGCTGGGGGTGAAATTTATCGCACTGCGCTGTGCCGGCTTTAATAATGTCGATCTTGATGCAGCAAAAGCACTAGGACTGAAAGTAGTACGGGTGCCCGCCTACTCACCGGAAGCGGTGGCGGAACACGCCATTGGGATGATGATGACGCTGAACCGGCGCATTCATCGCGCGTATCAGCGTACCCGTGATGCCAACTTCTCGCTGGAGGGGTTAATCGGTTTTAATATGCATGGCCGTACTGCCGGGGTAATTGGCACCGGCAAAATCGGTATCGCCGCGCTGCGTATTCTGAAGGGTTTCGGCATGCGCCTGCTGGCGTTTGATCCCTACCCGAATCCCCAGGCGCTGGAGCTGGGTGCGGAGTATGTTGATATCAAAACGCTGTTCCGTGAGTCCGATGTTATCAGCCTGCACTGTCCACTGACACCGGAAAATCATCACCTGCTGGATGCCACGTCATTTAGCCAGATGAAAGATGGCGTGATGATTATCAATACCAGCCGCGGTGGCCTGATTGATTCACAGGCGGCAATTGATGCCTTAAAACAGCAGAAAATTGGTTCGCTGGGAATGGACGTGTATGAAAATGAACGCGATCTGTTCTTTGAGGACAAATCGAATGACGTGATTCAGGATGATGTGTTCCGTCGCCTGTCAGCCTGTCATAACGTGCTGTTTACCGGTCATCAGGCGTTTCTTACCGCTGAGGCACTGACCAGTATTTCGGCAACCACGCTGGAAAATCTGCGTCTGCTGGCGAAAGGCGAACCCTGCGCCAACGAAATCACCGCCTGACGGCGTTCCGGGTCACGGTTGTGGCCCGGTTTTCTTTTCTCAGAAGCGCGCGCAGCTGCCGTTCAGCAGTGCCGTCTCGCTGCAACGACGTCCGTTCGCCATCTGACACATACCCACTGACGAGCCATCCAGCTGACGCGAAAACGCCAGCGTGCCGCCTGCACTGGCACAATTAGACGTGGCGACAGCAGACATGCTGACCGCAGCCGGAACGTGGGCGGCAGTGGCCTGTTGCGGCGGTTCATTATCGACGTTGCTGCTGCATGCGGCTAACAGCAGCGCCGCGCCGGCCAGCAGAAAGGTGGCTGCTTTCATGTGTCAGGCTCCGGAAAATGGGCGAAAAAACCTTGCCAGCATAAGCCACGATGCGGATCAGGTCGAGTGGTGAAATACTGTTTTGGCTAATTAATTTAAAAAAATGCAATAGCTGGCGTTCTGAATGTCGGCATTTTTCAGACAATACGCGCCAGAAAACACTCGCTGTATGCGATAACGGCGGCAACCCGTTAAACCTGCGATCACGCAAACTATGTTATTTTCATGGTCACAATGCTCTGAAGCGGCAGGTCGACCTGCGCGAAAATCACATCCTGTGCATACAGGACAGAACTGAGCAGAGACGACGGGTATCAGGTGGGATGGCATGCGGGCAAACATGATTGAATACATTAATATTTTTGTGCAGGTTGTTGAACAGGGCAGCTTCACCAAGGCTGCAGATATCCTGCAGCTCCACCGCCCGGCCGTCAGTAAGGCGATTCAGCAGCTGGAAGATGACCTCGGGGTAAAACTGATTCAGCGTACGACACGCAAGCTGAACGTGACGGCTGAAGGTGATGCGTTTTATCAGCGTTCGAAACATCTTATCGCCGAAGTGGATGACATGATGGCGAACTTTTCACCCACCCTGCCACCCCGCGGCAGGCTGAGACTGGATGTGCCGCTGGCACTGAGCCACACCATTCTGATCCCTCATCTGGCAGAGTTCACCACCCGCTATCCTGATACCGACGTGGTACTGGTTTCTTCAGATAAAAAAACCGATCTCATTGCTGAAAGCGTGGACTGTGTCGTGCGTCTCGGTGAGTTACCGGACTGCAGTTTTATTTCCCGGCGACTGGGTGAAATACGCATGGTCACCTGCGCAGCACCCGCCTATCTGAAGCAGCACGGAACACCATCCAGCCTGGCGGATCTGGACAACCATAAGGCGATTAATTTCTTCAGCGATCACAGCCGCGAAGTGATGGAGTGGAAATTTACAGATAACGGTGAGATCGTTTCACGCCGCCCCACCAGCAGCGTGCTGGTCGATAATTCAGATATCCTGCTGTCCTGTGCTTTGGCCGGACTCGGTATTATCCAGGCGACCTGTAATGCCCTTGCTCCCCATATCGCGTCGGGCAGACTGACGGAAATCCTGACCCAGTATCCTCCGGTATCGAAGCCGGTGTCGGTCATGTATCCCGACAGGCGCTATCTTGCGCCAAAGGTACGGGTGTTTATCGACTGGTTCAGCGGGATATTGTCTCTGCAGCGTAGCTGAGGCTGATTGTTACGAAATCAATAACAGTGAAGTTCCTTCGCGACTATTTTTACTCCGCTCACCACCCCGTAGAGTGCACGCAGATGAACCGGGCATACTCCCCTTTTGCGGGTATGCCGTTAACCTGCGAGGTCTGACAAATGTCTAAAGTGGTGACGTTCAACCGTACCGGCGGTGCGGAAGTGCTGGAAATTATTGATGTGCAGGTGCCTGCACCGGCAGCCAGCGAGGTGCGGATTCGTGTCCATGCGATCGGCCTTAATCGGGCAGAAATCATGTATCGCAACGGCCAGTATGTTATTGCGCCGGTATTCCCTGCCCGGCTTGGCTATGAGGCCGCTGGCGTGGTCGACGCTGTCGGCGAAAATGTAAACCAATTCTCCCCAGGCGATCGGGTCAGCGTCATCCCCTCTTTTATGTTCAGTGAGTACGGGATGTATGGTGAAGTGGTTAACGCACCCGTCCATGCCGTGGTTAAGCATCCGGAAAATCTCTCTTTTGAAGAGGCCGCCGCCAGCTGGATGATGTACGTGACCGCCTACGGCGCACTGGTCGAGTACGGCAGGCTGCAGGCGGGTCAGAATGTGGTGATCCGTGCAGCCTCCAGCAGCGTCGGGCTGGCCGCGATTCAGATTGCCAGGATGCTGGGAGCCAGACCGATTGCGTTAACCCGCAGCAGCGATAAACGCGAACTGCTGCTGAACGCAGGTGCGGCCGCGGTTATCGCCACCGCCGAACAGGATATGGTCGCCGAAATCAGTCGCGAAACCGCGGGTCAGGGAGCGCATATCGTCTTCGATCCTGTGGGCGGCCCGGACGTGGCGAAGCTGACTCAGGTGATGGCGCCTCAGGGCATGTTTTTCCAGTATGGCGCGCTCGACAGCCGCGACATGCTCGTTCCCGTGTTTGATATTCTTGGCAAACACCTCACGCTGCGCGGCTATGAACTGTTCGAAATTACGACTGACCCGGAGAAAATGGCGCGCGCGAAGTCCTTCGTCAGCGCAGGACTGCGTTCTGGCAAGCTGAAACCGGTGATTGATAAAACCTTCACTCTGGATGAGATCGCCGATGCACAGCGTTATATGGAAACCAATGGTCAGGTGGGCAAAATCGTGGTGACCATAAAGTGATGCCTTTTTCTGCATCCCTGTGCCACCGGGAATGACTTCTCTGCCAGATGCGCAGCGCAGTAACCTCTCCGGGAGCATCATCCGGCAGCGTATTCTCAATCATTGCTCTTTATTGCTTACACCCCTTGTCGCGATCACGGGTATGATTTAACACAGCGTCACGGTCAGCGGCGGTAAAGGATGACCGGAGAGGAAGTGAGAACGGAGTCGTTTCAGGGTGGCAGCGGCAACACCGCTGCACTCATCATAATGACAGGAGAGAAGAAATGAGCGTAATGATTGTTGCTAAATTTGTTGCCACCCTGGGAAAAGCCGATGAGCTGAAAAAAGTGCTCAGCGCCTGTATCGCCCCGAGCCGCGCGGAAGCGGGCTGCGTGCATTACGATCTCTATCGCAGTACGGAAGATGGCAATGTGTTCCTGTTCCATGAAACCTGGCAAAGCGCAGAGGCGATTGCCGAACATGAACAGCAGCAGCACTTTAAGGCGCTGGTGAAAGGCTGTGACGGCTTGCTGCAACGCGCGCCAGAAGTGACGAAATACTAAAATATAGCGTGGTCTTGAGCCAACAGGCAGCTCATCAGCCCGAAGTGCAGGGAACACGGTCAGAAGAGGAAAGCGTCCCGCGCCAGGGATGGCGCGGGCCGAGCGGTCATGGATGACGCAAAGCGACTTTCCGATCTGACCGTGTTCCCTGGGCAGGCACGGTGTCCAAACCATCACCCTGCGATATGAAATGTAATGCCTACTTCAGCAAACGTGCCCGGCAGGTTTTCCCTTTAATTTTCCCCTGCAGCAGTTGCTTCAGTGCCTGCCGTGCAACATCCACGCGAATCGCGACATAAGCATGGGTCTGCGTCAGGGCAATTTTCCCTACCTGCTCCCCCGCCAGGCCGGCATCACCGGTCAACGCGCCCAGGATATCGCCCGGACGCATTTTCGCTTTACGGCCACCATCAATGCACAGTGTTGCCATCGCGGCCGGCATCGGCTTCGGTTTCTGTGATTTCAGTTCTGCTGATGGCTGCCAGTTCAGTTTCATCTGCAGATAATCTTCCAGTGCATGGGCGCGCACCATCTCATCTGCGGCCACAAAACTGACCGCTTTGCCCTCTTGCCCGGCGCGGGCCGTACGGCCGATACGATGCACATGCACTTCCGGATCAAACGACAGCTGGTAGTTCACCACCATTTCAAGTTCTTTAATATCCAGCCCGCGCGCCGCCACATCTGTCGCCACCAGCACCCGGCTGCTGCCGTTGGCAAAGCAAATCAGCACCTGATCACGATCGCGTTGCTCCAGGTCGCCATGCAGCGCCACCGCGCTAATCTGGCTGTCGGTCAGGGCATCAGCGATATCGTCGCATTCACGTTTGGTATTGCAGAACACCACACAGGAGGCAGGCTGCTGCTGACTAAGCAGACCGATCAACAGTGACAGCTTTTCACGGTTGCTGGCTTCATAAAACGTCTGCTCAATGGCAGGCAGTTCGGCAGCATCGTCTGTCGCTACTGCCAGCGGATCGCGCTGCACGCGGCTGCTGATATTGGCGATATCCTGCGGCCAGGTGGCAGAGAACAGCAGCGTCTGACGCTGTTCTGGCGTATAGCGGATAATCGCGTCGATATCGTCGCGGAATCCCATCTCCAGCATGCGGTCGGCTTCATCCAGCACCAGCGTGGCGATATTATCCAGATTCAGGTTTTCACGTTTCAGGTGATCCAGAATACGTCCCGGCGTACCCACCACAATATGCGGCGCGTGTTGCAGCGAGTCGCGCTGCACATTCATTGGCTGTCCGCCGCACAGGGTGAGGATTTTGATGTTGGCGGTAAAACGTGCCAGACGGCGTAACTCGTTGCTGACCTGGTCGGCTAGTTCACGCGTCGGGCACAGCACCAGCGACTGAGTGCGGTACTGCGTCGCATCGATCTGTTGCAGCACACCAAGACCAAACGCAGCCGTTTTGCCACTGCCGGTTTTCGCCTGCGCACGCACATCGCGCCCGGCAAGAATGGCAGGCAGTGCAGCGGCCTGAATAGGCGTCATCGCCTGATAGCCCAGTTCGGCAAGGTTAGCGAGCTGGCTGGCGGGAAGTTGCGTCAGGGTAGAAAATGCGGTCACAAGATACTCTCTGCAGAAATCGGGCGGTTGATGGCGCGTAGTCTAGCAGAAAGTGGCGATAAACGATGCGGGAAAGTCAGCCAGCGATAATACCGCCTCACACACAGCACACTGCGAGGCGGTTTCTGCTGTTAACCGGTATAGCGCGTCATATTTTCCATGACTTCACGTGCCAGCTGATGATGGTCCATTTCCCAGCAGGCCGGGCTGAACAGCTCCGCCGACCAGACGCCATCAAAACCGGTCGCCTTCACCGCATCAGTCCAGGCCTGAATATCGATATCCCCTTCCCCCGGCATATACGCGCGCAGCACCGTCTCTTCCCATGCCTCGCCTGCCCGCGGTGTACGGCCGTCACAGAAATGCACACCAAAAATCAGCGCCGGATCGAGCACGGCAACATCCTCCGGCCGTGTTGTTCCCGTGGCGTACAGATGCCAGAAATCAATCACCAGCCCGACATTATATTTACCGATGCGGCGTATCACCTCCAGCGCCTGCGACATCCGGTTAAACTGAGTATGGGCAATCACTTCAATCTGATAACGCACGCCATACTGCTGGCCAATGGCGGCAATCTCAGCAATATTTTCCGTCATGATGTCCATAATCTGCGGCTGTGGCAGATGATCAATGCCATGCTGTGCCAGAATCTGAATCGTCGGACATGCCAGCTCAGCAGCGACCTGCGTCAGCCGTGTTGCCTCCGCCAGCATCGTCCGTTTCTGTTCGCCCTGATAACGCTCGATATCAATCAGCGCATTCAGGCAAACAGTCTGCAGATGATGGCCGTGAACAATTTTTTTCAGCGCCGCCGTGCTGCCACCGTTGTCGAGATAACGCAGCAGTTTATAGTGCAAAAATTCCAGCCCGTCGTAGCCGGTTTCCGCGGCAATCCGCGCCTCGGTGACCACATTGCAATAGTGGGTGGAAATACCATGGAGTGCTTTAATCATGATTTGCCTCTTATTTTTGTGAAACCGGGGTGGTGGAAGCCGCGGCCTGGCGCGGTTTCAGCTGCTGCGCAATCCGTTGTTCAATATCCTCAAGCGCCACACCCCGGGTTCCCGGTACAAAGCGCATCAGAAACAGCAGGCAGAACAGATTCAGTGCGGCAAAGATCCACATGCTGAACGCGCCGTGAAAGGCCTGCTGCAAAGCAGGAATTTCATTGATGACCGGGAAGAACTGAGTCACCAGAAAGTTGAAAATCCACATCAGCCCGACCGCCAGTCCCATGCCATAGCCTTTCATGCGTGGTGGGAAAATTTCCGCAATCAATACCCAGCAGCCTGCCCCCCAGCTGATAGCAAACATCACCATAAACAGCAGCGCGGCGAAAATGGCCAGATACCCCCCCTGCTGGCTGTACATACTCCATGACAGCAGCAGTACGGCCACCAGCGAACCGACCGTACCGGCTTTCATGACCGGTAAACGACCAAAGCGGTCGAAAAGGCTCATCCCGGCAAACGCCCCCAGCGCATTCAGCAAACCGATAAAAATGGTCTGGAACAGAATAGTGTCTTTACTGATGTCCCCGGTCTGCAAAATCAGCGGCGCGTAATACATCACAATGCTGGCCCCGGTTAACTGCTGCAAAATGGCAATTGCGCAGCCAATCAGTAAGGCATAACGCAGCACCTGATTGCTAAGGATCTGACGCAACTGACCGCCCGCTTTCGCCGTTACAGGTTCCGCCGCGCGGGCAGCAAAAATCTGCCGTGCTTCCTGTTGATTCATACCGGGATAGATAGGCGACAATACCCGCAACGCCCGCTCATGCTGACGCTGACTGATACACCACTGCGGCGATTCCGGCAGGATCAGGGTACAAATCAGCATCAGTGCGACAGGAACAAACTGTGCACCCAGCATCCAGCGCCAGCCTTCGTCCGCCAGCCAGGCATCGCTCATTCCGCGTGCAATCAGATAGTTAACGAGAAACACCAGCGTTTGTGATCCCACCAGCGAGAGATTAAAGATGCCGGAGGCTTTACCGCGAATACTGGCAGGTGAGATTTCGCTCATATACATCGGCGCGACCGTGCCCGCCAGGCCAATGCCCAGACCAGCAATAATGCGTGCAACAGAAAACAGTGCAAAAGAGTCAGCGAAGGTTGTACCTGCGGCAGAAAGTGCAAAGGCAAAGGTTGCCAGCAGCAGGACGGGTTTTCTGCCGAAACGGTCAGCCAGTCTGCCTGCCGCCAGCGAACCGAGAATACAACCGACAAAAATACTGGAAACCACCCAACCGGTTTGTGAAGGATCGAGCTGAAAATATGTCTGAATCGAATCGACCGTACCGGAAATCACTCCGGTCGAGTAACCGAACATCGCGAATTCAGATAATAAGTGCAACGCTTGGTCATGTGGATGGAGGGACGGTTAGCTACCGATAAGCTATCCTGC
>NZ_CBFFRK010000019.1:0-56494 GCF_965644245.1 Erwinia sp. V71 | reverse complement strand
ACTTATCGGTAGTTAACCCTTCCTCCTACACTCTCCACAATCATGTCCGAGCGTTGCACTTATTATCTGAATTCGCGTGGTTCCCTTCACGATGATAACAATTGTCGACGTAGTGACGTTCCGCCCTGTGTAAGGAACAGGCACAGAACATCAATTCACTTGCGGTGAATGTTGATATAAAACAGCCTGGCGACAATCTAAGAAGAGAAATCAGCAACGAATAAGCCGAAAAACATGAAATCGTTCAAATAGTAATGCGATTGCAGTCAAACTACCTCACAAAAATATTATTTTCAATGCGAATAAAAAAACGGGAGCCATCCGGCTCCCGTTCTTATGCAATCCGCAACAGAGATTACATATTCGCGATAATCGCGTCGCCGAACTCAGAAGATTTCAGCAGTTTAGCGCCGTCCATCAGACGTTCGAAGTCATAGGTAACAGTCTTAGCTGCGATCGCGCCTTCCATGCCTTTAACAATCAGGTCAGCCGCTTCGAACCACTCCAGGTGACGCAGCATCATTTCTGCAGACAGGATGACAGAACCTGGGTTCACTTTATCCTGGCCAGCATACTTAGGTGCCGTACCGTGGGTCGCTTCAAACAGTGCACACTCGTCACCGATGTTAGCGCCTGGTGCAATACCGATACCACCAACCTGCGCCGCCAGGGCGTCAGAGATATAGTCACCGTTCAGGTTCATACAGGCGATGACGTCGTATTCTGCCGGACGCAGCAGGATCTGCTGCAGGAAGGCATCAGCGATCACGTCTTTAATGACGATCTCTTTGCCGTTATTTGGGTTCTTGATACTTACCCATGGGCCGCCGTCGATCAGCTCACCGCCGAATTCTTCACGCGCCAGCTGGTAGCCCCAGTCTTTAAATGCGCCTTCGGTGAACTTCATGATGTTGCCTTTGTGCACCAGGGTAACGGAATCGCGGTCGTTCGTGATCGCGTATTCAATCGCCGCACGCACCAGGCGTTTGGTGCCTTCTTCGGAACATGGCTTAACGCCGATACCACACTGCTCAGGGAAACGGATTTTGTTTACACCCATTTCTTCACGCAGGAACTTAATCACTTTGTCTGCTTCCGCAGAACCCGCTTTCCACTCGATACCCGCATAGATATCTTCAGCGTTCTCACGGAAAATCACCATATCGGTATCTTCCGGACGTTTTACCGGGCTTGGCGTACCTTTGTAGTAACGCACCGGACGCAGACACACATACAGGTCCAGTTGCTGACGCAGGGCAACGTTCAGGGAGCGAATACCGCCGCCGACCGGGGTAGTCAGTGGGCCTTTAATGGCAACGCGGTACTCTTTAATCAGGTCGAGGGTTTCCTGAGGCAGCCACACATCCGGGCCATACAGCTGGGTTGATTTTTCACCCGTGTAGATCTCCATCCAGGAGATTTTTTTCGCGCCGTTGTAGGCTTTCTGCACAGCGGCATCAACCACTTTGATCATCACCGGTGAAACATCAACCCCGATACCATCGCCTTCAATAAAAGGGATAATGGGATTATTTGGCACAACCAGTTTGCCCTGATCCAGGGTGATTTTTTGACCTTCCGCCGGAACAACTACTTTGCTTTCCATTAACCTCTCCTTCGAGCGCTTTATTTGTTAATGAGTTGTAAGATGCGCGTCAATACTACTTGAATATTTACGCTACGCCAATCACCTCGGGTTTGCGTTATAATGCCCCTATTCTCACCGACTGCAAAGACCATGCATAAAACTCCAGTTAAAAATCACCGCGTTAAACGATTCAGCCGCAGCAAAACCCCGCCCGCGAAAGCACAGGGGCCACGCCGGGTGCTTATCTTTAATAAACCTTTCGATGTGTTACCGCAGTTTACCGACGAAGCGGGACGCGCCACGCTGAAAGACTATATTGCGGTTAGCGATGTCTACGCCGCAGGCCGCCTCGATCGCGACAGCGAAGGGCTGCTGGTGCTGACCAATGATGGTGCTCTGCAGGCGCGGCTGACCCAGCCCGGCAAACGTACCGGCAAGATCTACTATGTGCAGGTAGAAGGAGCACCGCAGGAGCAGGACCTGCTGCCGTTACGCGACGGTATCACGCTGAAAGACGGCCCCACCCTGCCCGCTGGCGTGGAATTAGTGGCGCAACCTGACTGGCTGTGGCCGCGCCAGCCGCCGATCCGCGAGCGGAAATCGATACCGACCAGCTGGCTGAAAATCACACTTTATGAAGGACGCAACCGTCAGGTTCGGCGTATGACCGCGCATATCGGTTTTCCCACTCTGCGGCTGGTGCGTTTTGCCATGGGCACGTTACAGCTGGGCGATCTGCAGCCCGGAGAGTGGCGCGATATCAGCGCGGAATGGACTGACTGACAGTCTGTTTTCATAACTTTTAGTTAACAACCGGAAAGCAATCATGTTTAAACCTCATGTTACCGTCGCCTGCGTCGTCCACGCTGAAGGCCAGTTGCTGGTGGTGGAAGAAACCATTAATGGTGTGGCGACCTGGAACCAGCCCGCCGGGCATCTGGAAGCCAATGAAACGTTGATTCAGGCGGCGGAACGTGAGCTGTGGGAAGAGACTGGTATTCAGGCCTCGCCGCAATCGCTGTTACGCGTTCATCAGTGGATCGCGCCAGATAATACGCCGTTTTTACGCGTGCTGTTCGCGCTGGACTTACCGGCCCTGCAGGACACAACCCCGCATGATAGCGACATTGACCGCTGCTGGTGGCTGCCACCTGAACAGATTGTGCGGGCGCCGAACCTGCGCTCACCGCTGGTCGCAGAGAGTGTCCGCCTGTGGCAGGCGGCAGAGCGCTATCCGCTGGCATTATTGCAGGCATTTCAGTGGCCCTTCAGCGAGGGTGCGCCCGGCAGCGACGCGTGCTAGAATACGCCGCCTGTTTTTATTGTTTATCGTGAGTGTGTCATGTCTGACAACAGCCAGAAAAAAGTGATCGTCGGAATGTCCGGCGGCGTCGACTCTTCCGTTTCCGCCTGGTTACTGCAACAACAGGGCTATCAGGTTGAAGGCCTGTTTATGAAGAACTGGGAAGAGGATGATGGTGAGGAGTATTGCACCGCTGCGGAAGATCTGGCCGATGCACAAGCGGTATGCGACAAACTGGGTATCCGCCTGCACAAAGTGAACTTTGCCGCCGAGTACTGGGATAATGTGTTTGAGCATTTCCTCGAAGAGTACAAAGCAGGCCGCACGCCCAACCCGGATATCCTGTGCAATAAAGAGATCAAATTTAAAGCTTTCCTCGAGTTCGCCGCGGAAGATCTCGGCGCGGACTTTATCGCCACCGGTCACTATGTGCGTCGTGACGATGTCGACGGTAAAAGCCGTCTGCTGCGTGGTCTGGACGACAACAAAGACCAGAGCTACTTCCTGTACACCCTCAGCCACCAGCAGATTGCGCAAAGCCTGTTCCCGGTGGGTGAGCTGGCGAAACCCGAAGTGCGCTGTATTGCGGAACAGCTGGAGCTGATTACCGCGAAGAAAAAAGACTCCACCGGCATCTGCTTTATCGGTGAGCGCAAGTTCCGTGATTTCCTGGGTCGTTATCTGCCGGCACAGCCGGGTGTGATTGTCACCGTGGACGGCCAGGTGGTCGGCGAGCACCAGGGGCTGATGTACCATACCCTCGGTCAGCGCAAAGGCCTCGGCATCGGCGGCCTGAAAGAGAGCAATGACGATCCATGGTATGTGGTGGACAAAGATGTCGCCAGTAACCGGCTGATTGTCGCCCAGGGTGGCGAGCATCCGCGTCTGATGTCGGTCGGCCTGGTGGCGCGCCAGCTGCACTGGGTGGATCGCGAAGTGCTGCGCGAGCCACTGCGCTGTGTGGTGAAAACCCGTTATCGCCAGACCGATATCCCCTGCCTGGTGACACCGCTGGACGACGACGGTATTGAAGTTCGTTTTGACGAGCCGGTTGCCGCGGTTACCCCCGGCCAGTCGGCCGTCTTTTATCTGGGTGATGTCTGCCTTGGCGGCGGCATTATTGAAGAGCGCTTACCGCTCGTGAAGCCATGATGTAGCAAGGAGCTACCTGGTGAAGAACTATTACGATATCACGTTAGCGATGGCTGGAATTTGCCAGTCGGCGCATCTGGTGCAGCAACTGGCGCATCAGGGACAATGCGACAACGACAGCCTGAAAGTGTCGCTGCAAAGCCTGCTCGATTTAAACCCGCCATCCACCCTGGCGGTGTATGGGAATAACGAGGCCAACCTGCGTTTTGGTCTCGAAACCCTGCTGGCGGTGCTCAATACCAGCAGCCGCGAAGGACTGAGCGCGGAGCTGACACGCTATACGCTGAGCCTGATGGTGCTGGAGCGCAAACTGAGCGGCAACCGCCAGGCGCTCGACACGCTGTCCCAGCGTATCGCCCAGCTCGATCGCCAGCTGGCGCATTACGACCTGGAATCCGACACCTTAATGAGCGCCATGGCGTCCATTTATGTCGATGTTATCAGCCCGCTCGGACCACGCATTCAGGTCACCGGCTCGCCGTCTGTGCTGCAGAACAGCCAGGTCCAGAGTAAAGTGCGCGCCACGCTGCTGGCGGGCATGCGTTCCGCCGTGTTGTGGCGTCAGGTTGGCGGTGGCCGCCTGCAATTAATGTTCTCCCGTAATCGCCTCGTCAACGAAGCGAAACGGATTTTAGCCAATATGAGTCCGGCGCTGTAAGCGCCGGTTATTCAGCCCAATATCTTGTTAAACGATCCAGGAGTTGCACTGATGGAATTATCCTCTCTGACCGCCGTCTCACCTGTCGATGGTCGTTACGGCGACAAAGTCAGCCCGCTGCGCGGCATTTTCAGTGAATACGGTTTACTGAAATTCCGTGTTGAGGTTGAAGTTCGCTGGTTACAGAAACTGGCCGCGACCGCAGAGATCAAGGAAGTTCCTGCATTTGACGCTGACGCAAACGCTTTCCTTGACGCGATTGTCGCGAATTTCAACGAAACTGACGCTGCGCGCATCAAAACCATCGAGCGCACCACCAACCACGATGTGAAAGCGGTGGAATACTTTCTGAAAGAGAAAGTGGAATCCGTTCCTGCCCTGCAGGCCGTGTCTGAATTTATTCACTTCGCCTGCACCTCCGAAGATATCAACAACCTTTCCCACGCGCTGATGCTGGAAACGGCACGCCGTGATGTGGTGCTGCCTTACTGGAAACAGATTATTACTGCGGTAAAAGATCTGGCGCATCAGTATCGTGACATTCCGCTGCTGTCCCGTACCCACGGTCAGCCAGCGACGCCATCCACCCTCGGTAAAGAGATGGCGAACGTCGCTTATCGTATGGAGCGTCAGCTGCGTCAGCTGGAAAAAATTGAGGTACTGGGTAAAATCAACGGCGCGGTCGGTAACTATAACGCCCACATCGCCGCATACCCGGAAGTGGACTGGCACCAGCTGAGCGAGAGCTTTGTCACCTCGCTGGGCATTACCTGGAACCCGTACACCACGCAGATCGAACCGCACGACTATATCGCGGAATTGTTTGACTGCATGGCACGTTTTAACACCATTCTGATCGATTTCGATCGTGATATCTGGGGTTATATCGCACTGAACCACTTCAAACAGAAAACCATTGCCGGTGAGATTGGCTCCTCCACCATGCCACATAAAGTTAACCCGATCGACTTCGAAAATTCCGAAGGTAACCTCGGCCTGGCAAATGCGGTGATGCAGCACCTGGCGAGCAAACTGCCGGTCTCTCGCTGGCAGCGTGACCTGACTGACTCCACCGTACTGCGTAACCTCGGTGTGGGTGTCGGTTATGCGCTGATCGCGTATCAGGCAACACTGAAAGGCATCTCCAAGCTGGAAGTGAACCGCGACCGCCTGCTGGACGAGCTGGACCACAACTGGGAAGTGCTGGCGGAACCAATTCAGACCGTGATGCGTCGTTACGGCATTGAAAAGCCGTACGAGAAGCTGAAAGAACTGACGCGCGGCAAGCGCGTGGATGCCGCAGGCATGCAGACCTTTATCGACAGCCTGGCGCTGCCGGAAGAGGAAAAAACCCGCCTGAAGCAGATGACGCCAGCCAACTACCTCGGCCGTGCCATTCAGCTGGTCGACGACCTGAAGTAAGTCTGACGGGCCGACGGAAGTCGGCCCGTGTTAACCTCTGGTTTAGCTGCTTTAACCTATACTCAGCGTAGTATTTACTGTGAATTATTCGTTCTGCTCTGCTCGGGATAAAGGAAAAGCTTATGCGCGTGTTAGTTGTTGAAGACAATGCTCTGTTGCGCCACCACCTCGCGGTGCAACTGCGCGATATGGGGCATCAGGTCGATGCTGCTGAAGGCGCAAAAGAAGCGGACTATTTTCTCACCGAACATACCCCGGATATCGCACTGGTCGATCTCGGTCTGCCGGATGAAGACGGGATGAGCCTGATCCGCCGCTGGCGCAGCCAGGAAGCGAAACAGCCGATTCTGGTGCTGACCGCACGTGATGGCTGGCAGGCGAAAGTCGAAGCGCTGGAAGCGGGTGCCGATGACTACGTCACGAAACCGTTCCATATTGAAGAAGTGGTGGCGCGCATGCAGGCGTTAATGCGCCGCAACAGCGGACTGGCGTCGCAAATCATCACGCTGCCGCCGTTTCAGATTGACCTTTCCCGGCGTGAACTGACGATCAATGAGCAGCAAATCAAGCTGACCGCCTTCGAATACACCATTATTGAAACCCTGATCCGTAATAACGGCAAAGTTGTCAGTAAAGATTCGCTGATGCTGCAGCTGTACCCGGATGCCGAACTGCGCGAAAGTCATACCATTGATGTGCTGATGGGACGTTTGCGTAAGAAAATTCTCGCGGAATACCCGAAAGACGTGATCACGACAGTCCGCGCGCAGGGTTATCGTTTCGATCTCTGAGCCCATGTCACTGCTAAGACGTCTCCTGCCCTATTCCCTGCGCGCACGCTTCTTACTGGCTACTGCGGCAGTGGTGCTGGTGCTGTCACTTTCCTATGGCATGGTCGCCGTCGTCGGCTATGTGGTCAGTTTCGATAAAAACACGTATCGCGTGATGCGCGGCGAGAGCAACCTGTTTTTTACCCTTGCCCAGTGGCAGGACGGCAAACTGACCATTGCACAACCTGAGCGGATGACACTCAATTTCCCTACACTGGTATTTATTTACGATGAACGCGGTCGCCTGCTGTGGCAGCAGCGTGATGTGCCCGAAATCCGCAACAAGATCCGCGCCGAATGGCTGCGTAAACCTGATTTCTACGAAATCGACACCAATAACAGCACCAGCCGCGAAGCGCTGGGCAATAACACCGATGCCCAGAGCAAACTGCATGCCTATGATGATGATGGCAATGCTTCCTTTACGCACTCCGTGGCCGTCAACCGCTACGAGGCCACTACTAACCTGCCTGCGCTGACGATAGTCGTTGTCGACTCCATCCCTCAGGAGTTACAGCAGTCGGATATGGTCTGGGTATGGTTTAACTATGTGCTGCTGGTAAACCTGCTGCTGGTGATCCCGCTGCTGTGGCTGGCGGCGCACTGGAGTCTGCGGCCGATTGGCGAACTGGCAAGCCAGGTGCGGGAACTGGAAACCGGCGCGCGCGAGACGCTTGACCCGTATCCGCCACAAGAATTACGCAGCCTGGTGCGCAACCTCAACCTGCTGCTGGATAATGAACGCCAGCGCTATACCCGTTACCGTACTACCCTGTCTGACCTGGCACACAGCCTGAAAACGCCGCTGTCAGTGCTGCAGAGCACGCTGCGCTCACTGCGCGGCAGCAAAACCTACTCCATCGAGCAGGCGGAGCCGCTGATGCTGGAGCAGATCAGCCGGATCTCACAGCAAATTGGCTACTACCTGCATCGCGCCAGCATGCAGGCCGACCATAATCCGCTAAAACGTGAACTGCACTCCGTCCCGGCACTGCTCGACAGCCTCTGTTCCGCGCTGAATAAAGTGTATCAGCGTAAAGGCGTGGTGCTGACACTGGATATTTCGCCGGAAATCACCTTTGTCGGCGATCCCACGGATTTTATGGAAGTGATGGGTAATATTCTCGATAACGCCTGCAAATATTGCCTGGAATTTGTCGAAATCTCCGCGCGTCAGAGCGATAACACCCTGCATCTGATTGTCTGTGATGATGGTCCTGGCATTCCGGAGAGCAAACGCGATTTGATCTTTGTCCGCGGTCAGCGCGCTGACACCATGCGCCCGGGTCAGGGACTGGGACTGGCGGTGGCGCGCGATATCCTCGAACAGTATGACGGCGATATCCTGACCGACACCAGCGAACTGGGTGGCGCGCGGATGGAGGTAGTTTTTCAGCGCCAGGAGTTGCTGCATAACGGCGAGTAACCTCCCCCGCTGCAACTTGCAGTGCGAAGGTATATACTTCCTGCAAATTATCGCCTGAACTGGAACCTTGTATGGATTATCAGCTTGATCTTAACTGGCCCGATTTTATCCAGCGCTACTGGCAGAAACGCCCGGTAGTGCTGAAACGCGGCTTTAAAAACTTTGTCGACCCTATTTCTCCCGACGAACTGGCGGGGCTGGCGATGGAAAATGAGGTCGACAGCCGCTTAGTCAGCCATCAGGATGGCAAATGGCAGGTCAGTCACGGCCCGTTTGAAAGCTACGACCATTTAGGCGAAAGCAACTGGTCTATTCTGGTACAGGCGGTTGATCACTGGCATGAAGCTTCCGCCGCGCTGATGCGTCCGTTCCGTTTCCTGCCGGACTGGCGTATCGATGATTTAATGATCTCCTTCTCGGTGCCCGGCGGTGGCGTAGGCCCGCACTTTGACCAGTACGACGTGTTTATTGTGCAGGGCACCGGCCGTCGCCGCTGGCGTGTCGGCGAAAAACGCCCGCTGAAACAACACTGCCCGTGCCCGGACCTGCTCCAGGTTGAGCCCTTTGAGGCGATTATCGACGAAGAGCTGGAACCGGGCGATATTCTCTATATTCCGCCAGGATTCCCGCACGAAGGGTATTCGCTGGAAAACGCACTCAACTACTCAGTCGGTTTCCGTGCGCCAAGCGGACGCGAACTGATCAGCGGTTTTGCCGACTCCGTACTGCAAAATGAGCTGGGCAGCTACCGCTTCAGCGACCCGGATGTGCCATCACGTGATCGCCCGGCGGAGATCCTGCCGCAGGAAGTTGACGGCATTCGTCAGATGATGCTGGACCTGATTAACCAGCCAGAGCACTTCAACCAGTGGTTTGGCGAGTTTATCTCTCAGTCGCGCCATGAACTGGATATTGCGCCGCCGGAACCGCCTTACCAGCCAGATGAGATTTATGATGCGCTGCAACAGGGCGATAAACTGACACGCCTGGGTGGTTTGCGCGTGCTGAGCATTGGCAATGCGGTATTTATCAACGGCGAACAGCTGGAGAGTGTCCACCAGCAGGCGCTGTCGGCGCTGGCTAATCAGCTGACGCTGGGTGCTGAAACCTTTGGCGATGCGCTGAACGACCCGTCATTCCTCGCCCAGCTGGCGGCACTGGTCAACAGCGGCTACTGGTATTTTGGCGACGAATAAGTTCCGTACGGGGGCACAGTAAAGCCCCCGTATACTGCCAGACTCAAAGTCGTACAGCATCAACAGCGACCAGTAAGCCCAAAGCACAGGGAACACGGTCAGCGGAGGAAAGCGTCCCGCGCCATGGACGGCGCGGGCCGAGCCGTCAGGGATGACGCGTTTTGCGTCTTTCCGGAGCTGAGCGTGTTTCCTGTGCAGACACGGAAGCCAAAGCGCCACCCACTCAACCACCGGGCTAAAAGCGACATTTCTCTGCTTCCGACGCACTACAATGCCAGCCCTCACAGGCTGGCATTTTTTGTTACCGCTTCTCCGCCGCCAGCTCAGCAATGCGCACAATCACTTCCACCGCTTTCTCCATATTATCCAGCGATGCAAACTCATGCTTGCCGTGATAGTTATAGCCACCAGTGAAGATATTCGGGCAAGGCAGTCCCATATAGGACAGCGCCGCACCGTCGGTGCCGCCACGAATCGGTTTCACTTCCGGCTCAATATCACAGTCACGCATCGCCTGCAGCGCCAGTTCAATAATGTGCGGATGTGCTTCCACTTTCTTGCGCATATTGTAATAGCTGTCTTCAATCACCACCTCGACCGCACAGTTCTGCGGCAGACCATGATTCAGCCGTTTCGCGATATCCAGCAGCGTCTGCTTACGCGCGGCAAAGCTGTCAGCATCGAAATCGCGCACGATATAGTGCAGTTCGGCGCGTTCCACCGTCCCTTTCGACTGATGCAGATGATAAAAACCTTCATAGCCGGAGGTATGCTCTGGCACCTCAAGCGGCGGCAACTCCTGCTGAAAACGCTGCGCCAGTTCCAGCGCATTCACCATCACATTTTTTGCGGTGCCGGGATGCACATTATTCCCGGTGATTTTGACCGTCGCGGACGCCGCATTGAAATTCTCAAACTCAAATTCGCCAAGACCGCTGCCATCCATGGTATAAGCCCAGTCCGCACCGAATGCCTTCACATCAAAATGCGCCGCACCCTTGCCAATCTCCTCATCCGGTGTAAAGGCAACACGAATCTCGCCGTGCGGCAGTTTATTGTGAATCAGACGCGCCATTGCCGTCATAATCTCCGCAATACCGGCCTTATCATCGGCGCCAAGCAGCGTTTTGCCATCGGTGGTGATCAGCGTATGGCCGCTTAACTGATGCAGCACCGGAAACATCACCGGTGACAAAATCTCTTCTCCGCTACCCAGCGCAATATCACCACCGCGATAATTTTCTACAATCTGCGGATTAACATTCTTCGCGGTAAAATCAGGGGATGTATCCATATGCGAGATGAAACCGATGACCGGCGTCTTCCAGGCCACCGTGGCGGGCAGGCGTCCCATCACGCAACAATGTTCATCAAGCGTGACCTGCAGAAAACCGAGCTCAACTAACTCATTTTGCAGTTGTTTAGCCAGCCGCCACTGTCCTTCGGTGCTGGGTACATGACGAGCATGACTTTTGGATTGTGTATCAACGGCAACGTAGCTTAAAAAACGTTCAAGTAATCTGTCCATTTGTCGTCCCTCTGAATGTCTGCGTTAAGTATGGGCACAATTTGCGGGCAAAGTATTGCGTAAAGTCATAGCCTGCGGTGGTTTCGCCGCAAATACGGGCAAATCCCCACCGTTCTCCGCTTTAACCGGGCAGCCTGAAGATTTTTCATGTATCATCGCAGCCCATTTTAAAACCTGGCCCTTTTACTCAGGCAGCGAACATGATGCAAACACATACGTGTAAACCGCTGGTCACGCTTTCCGCCATCAGCAAGGCGTTCGACGGCAAGGAAATTATCAGCAATTTCAATCTGACCATTAACCATGGTGAGTTTATCACCCTGCTCGGCCCGTCAGGCTGCGGCAAAACGACGATTCTGCGTCTGATTGCCGGACTCGAAGACGCTGACCGCGGCGAAATCACGCTGGATGGCGAAACTATCACCTCAACCCCGGCCGAGCAGCGCCACGTCAATACCGTCTTTCAGAGCTACGCGCTGTTTCCCCATATGACGGTGTTTGAAAATGTCGCCTTCGGCCTGCGCATGCAGAAAACGCCAGCGGCAGAGATCACCAGCCGCGTCAGTGACGCACTGGCGATGGTGCAGCTGGAGGCCTTTGCCCAGCGCCGTCCGCATCAGCTCTCCGGCGGCCAGCAACAACGTGTGGCGATTGCCCGCGCGGTGGTCAACCGGCCAAAAGTGCTGCTGCTGGATGAATCGCTGTCCGCGCTGGATTACAAACTGCGCAAACAGATGCAGAATGAACTGAAGGCACTGCAGCGCAAACTTGGCATCACCTTTATCTTCGTCACCCACGACCAGGAAGAAGCGCTGACCATGTCAGACCGCATCGTGGTGATGCGCGATGGCCGTATCGAACAGGATGGCACACCGCGCGAAATCTATGAAGAACCGCGCAATTTGTTTGTCGCGCGTTTTATCGGTGAAATCAATGTGTTTGACGCCGAGGTGATTGCCCCGCTGGATAACCAGCGCATCCGCGCCCGGGTTGAAGGCCGCGAGTGTGACATCCAGGCGCCGTTTGCGGTACAGCCGGGCGAGCGGCTGCACGTGCTGCTGCGTCCGGAGGATTTGCGTGTCGACGAAATCAACGACGATAACGCGGTCGACGGGCTGATCGGCTATATCCGCGAGCGCAACTATAAAGGGATGACGCTGGAATCCACCGTTGAGCTGGAAAACGGGAAACTGGTCACAGTCAGCGAATTCTTTAACGAGGACGATCCTGATTTCGATCACTCGCTCAATCAGAAGATGGCGGTGAACTGGGTGGAAAGCTGGGAAGTGGTGTTAAAAGATGAAAACGACGCGTAAACGCTTTCAGAAAGTGGTGATCCTGACCATCGTCAGCTGGCTGGTGCTGTTTGTTTTTCTGCCCAACCTGATGATTTTCGCCACCAGCTTCCTGACGCGCGATGACGCCAGTTTCGTCACACTGGTGTTCACTCTCGACAACTACACCCGGCTGGCCGACCCGCTGTATGCCGGCGTACTGCTGCACTCGCTCAATATGGCGTTAATCGCCACCCTGTGCTGCCTGCTGCTCGGTTATCCTTTTGCGTGGTGTCTGACATTACTGCCTGCCCGCCTGCGTCCGCTGATGCTTTTTCTGCTGATTGTCCCGTTCTGGACCAACTCACTGATCCGTATCTACGGCCTGAAAATCTTTCTCAGCACCCGTGGCTGGCTGAATGACTTCCTGCTCAGTATCGGGTTGATCGATAAGCCGTTCAGCATTATGTATACCTCTGAAGCAGTGATCCTCGGCCTGGTCTATATTCTGCTGCCGTTTATGGTGATGCCGCTTTACTCCAGCCTGGAAAAACTGGATAAACCGCTGCTGGAAGCGGCACGCGATCTCGGCGCAGGCAAACTGCAAACCTTTACCCGCATTATTCTGCCGCTGACCATGCCGGGGATTGTCGCGGGCTGCCTGCTGGTGCTGCTGCCTGCGATGGGGCTGTTCTTTGTCTCTGATCTGATGGGCGGGGCGAAAAATCTGCTGATTGGTAACGTGATCAAGAGCCAGTTCCTCAATATCCGCGACTGGCCGTTCGGTGCCGCCACCAGCGTGGTACTGACGCTGATTATGGGGCTGATGCTGCTGATTTACTGGCGCGCCGCGCGCCTGCTGAATAATAAGGTGGTGCCGGAATGATCGCACGCTGGTTACGCGGCGGCTTTATGACCGTCATCTATGCCTGGTTGTATATTCCCATTGGCATTCTGATTATTAACTCCTTTAATCAGTCACGCTTTGGCATTAACTGGCAGGGATTCAGTACCCAATGGTATGCATTGCTGGTGAATAACGACAGCCTGATCGAGGCCGCGAAACACTCGCTGACCATGGGCGTGTTGTCCGCCACCTTCGCCACACTGATCGGTTCGCTGACCGCCGTGGCGCTGTATCGCTACCGTTTTCGCGGTAAGCCGTTTGTCGGCGGCATGCTGTTTGTGGTGATGATGTCGCCGGATATTGTGATGGCGATTTCACTGCTGGTGCTGTTTATGCTGCTGGGCATTTCGCTGGGATTCTGGTCCCTGCTGTTTTCCCATATTACTTTTTGCCTGCCGTTTGTGGTGATTACGGTCTTTTCCCGGCTGAAAGGTTTTGATGTTCGTATGCTGGAGGCGGCGAAAGATCTGGGCGCCAGTGAATTTACCATTTTGCGTAAAATCATTCTGCCGCTGGCAATGCCAGCAGTGGCAGCGGGCTGGTTACTGAGCTTTACCCTGTCGATGGATGACGTGGTGGTTTCGTCGTTCGTCACCAGGCCGGGCTATGAAATTCTGCCGCTGAAAATCTACTCGATGGTGAAAGTAGGCGTATCGCCGGAAGTGAACGCGCTGGCAACTATCTTAATGCTGCTGTCATTATTTATGGTGGCCGCCAGCCAGTTATTATTGCGCGATAAAACGCGGCGCTAATCTATTACGGGGGCGTATTAATGCCCCCGCATCTTTTTATTCCCGCCAGTTTTGCCGTTCTGCGCCTTATTAATCAGAACTGGCCCTGTGCTAATCACAAGTATTTAATAATGTTTCTGAACGTGACCTGACAAAAGCTGAAATTTGTTAAGAATCTCTAAACAAATGCTATTGTCAATATTCGGAATATTCTGCTAATTGTGGTGTGGCGCATCAAAATTTAAAAATAAAATACCTATATATCAACAAAATAACCTAAACATCCATCAACCACACCGTCCCTCTTCCCTCGCATTTTTAGTACATTCCCGTCTCAATAATGTAAAGAAACGGTAAGTTTAAGACAAATCTTAGCAAGTAAATTGTTAACGTATATGGCCTGAAACAGTACCAATAACATATCAATAATCAGGGTAATTAATCATGCCACGGAATGCGTCATTCTCTGACGGATATCAACCTGTGCGTCTCAGCCAGCTTGCGTTATTTATTTTATTGGCCACCTCAGCAGCCAGCCGCGCGGCCGATAATAATCTGGCCGCCCTTGCCGCGCCGGATCGTGTTGATGAACAGCTGAATATCAATCAGCAGGATCGCCAGCGCGCGATGCAACAGCAATTAGCGCCACAAACGCCTGATGTGCGTTTGCAGCCACCTTCTTCTTTCTTCACCCGACTGCAATTTCCGCAGGAGCAGCAGTGCTTTAAGCTGTATCACATTATCCTGACCGGCAAAGATGACTTCCCGTCCTGGCTGCGTATTCCGCTACAGCAGCTTGCCGATCAGGGTAAAGGCCAGTGCCTGGGCGCACAGGGCGTGAACCTGCTGATGAGCGCACTGCAGAACCGTCTGATCGACCACGGCTATGTCACCGCACGCGTGATGGCGCCGCCACAAAACCTGAAAACCGGCACCCTGCATATCACGCTGATCCCGGGAAAAACCCGCCAGATCAAACTGACCAAAGAGAGTGACCATTACGTACAGCTATGGAGTGCCCTGCCCGCACGCGAAGGTGAGCTGCTGGATCTGCGTGATATCGAGCAGGGGCTGGAAAACCTGCAGCGCGTGCCGACCGTGCAGGCAGAAATGGCGATTGTGCCAGGTGCACAGCCGGGTGAGAGCGATATTGATGTTACCTGGAAACAGGAAAAAATGTGGCGTCTGGGCGCCACCCTGGATGACTCCGGTACGGAGACTACCGGTCGTTACCAGGGCGGCATGACGCTGTATGTCGATAATCCTTTCTCACTCAGCGATCTGTTCTACATCTCCGGCAACCATGATCTTGAATCCGGCAGCGAAAAAGGCAGCAAAAGCTACATGCTGCATTACTCCGTGCCGTTCGGTTACTGGATGGCAGGCGTGACCGCCAGCGGATACGACTACAACCAGAACGTGGCCGGCGCGTATGAAGACTACAACTACAGCGGCAACAGCAAAAACCTTAACGTCCAGCTGAGCCGTGTGCTGTACCGCAGCGGCAGTCAGAAAACCTCGATGAGTTATGAAATTCTGACGCGTGAAGCGAAGAATTACGTCAACGATACGGAAGTCGATGTGCAGCGGCGTAAAACCAGCGCCTGGCGTCTGGGCCTGCAGCATCGCCACTACTTCGGCGCCACCACCCTGGATGCCGCCGTCAGCTATCAGCGTGGCACCCGCTGGTTTGGTGCCATCCCGGCGCAGGAAGAGTATTTCGATGAAGGCACCGCACTGGCGAAAATCATTCAGCTGAATGCCCAGCTGGATATGCCGTTTACGCTGGGCAACCAGGCCTTCCGCTACAACGTGCAGTATCTGCGCCAGATCAGCCACACCAAACTGACGCCGCAGGATCAGCTGTCGATTGGTAACCGCTGGACGGTACGCGGCTTCGATGGTGAGCGCACCCTGACCGCCGATCACGGCTGGTTTGTGCGTAACGACCTCGCATGGCGCACGCCACTGCCAAACCAGGAGCTGTACCTCGGTGCTGACTACGGCGAAGTCGACGGCACACGTGATTACCTTGCCGGGAAACATCTGGCGGGTGGCGTGCTCGGCCTGCGCGGCAACGCCTTTAACACCGGCTATGACCTGTTTGTCGGTGTGCCCTTCTCCAAACCGGACGGCTTTAAAACCAGCCCGGTGACCCTCGGCTTTAACCTCAGCTGGCAGTACTAAGGAGGCGCGTGATGAAGATTCCTGTTAATGGCTATCAGTTAACCGCCCCGCTCCTCGGCGGCAAATTCAGTGAAGCGGAAGCGCTGGGTGCAGCGACCTGGCTGTGGATGCATTCCGCGCAGCACCGCGATATTCCGCTCAGTGTCCTGCCGACGCTGCTGCTGCCCGCCATCAAACATCAGCAGTTTGTGATCGCCAGCCGCGATGACAAGCCGCTGTTTTTCCTCAGCTGGGCGTGGATGGATGCAGAAGCGGAAGAACGTTACCTCACCGGCCCCGGCATTCTGGTGCAACCGCAGGACTGGACCAGTGGCGACCGTCTGTGGTTCCGCGACTGGGTCGCGCCGTTCGGTGACCAGCAGGCATTTCGCCGCATTGTCGGTGGCACGCTGTTTCCCCATCTGTGCGGCCGCGCGCTGTACCACAAAGGGGCGGAACGCGGGCAACGGGTATTGCAGTTCCGTGGCGATAACGTCACACAGCAACAATTCAGACTCTGGCAGCAGAACACGCCGCTGGTTGCTTAACATCACTTTTTGCAGGGATAACTTTTCGTGAATAATAACCTCTATCGCGTTATTTTCAACAAGGCTCGCGGCCTGTTAATGGTGGTGTCCGAAATCAACCGCGGCCAGGGTAAAAGCGGTGCAACCGGTGTTGGCCACACGCTGAGCCAGCTGATAGGCCGGATGAAACCCGGAGCCTTCCTGACCATGACCGCACTTGGTCTGGTCACCCTCGCACCACAGACGCTGGCGGCAGGCATTGTCGCTGACAAGAGTGCACCGTCAGGCCAGCAGCCAAACGTGATGCAAAGCGCCAACGGTACGCCACAGGTCAATATCCAGACACCCAGCGCGGGCGGCGTCTCCCATAACAAATACACTCAGTTTGACGTCGATAACAAAGGCGCCATCCTCAATAACTCCCATAAACAGGTGCAGACGCAACTGGGTGGCTGGGTGGCGGGTAACCCGTGGCTGGCAAAAGGCGAGGCCAAAATTATTCTGAACGAGGTCAACTCGCGTGACCCGAGCAAACTGAATGGTTATGTCGAAGTGGCAGGCCGTAAGGCGCAGGTGGTCATCGCCAACCCGGCGGGGATCAGCTGTGACGGCTGCGGCTTTATTAATGCCAACCGCGCCACCCTGACCACCGGGACACCGAAGATGGCTAATGGTGAACTGCGTGGCTACACCGTCGACAACGGTGAGATCGTCGTGGAAGGCGCAGGCATGGACAGCAGCCGCCAGGACTACACCGACCTGATCGCCCGCACCGTTAAAGTGAATGCCGGCATCTGGGCGAAAGATGTCACCGTCACCACCGGGAAAAACGAGGTCTCCGCCGATAACAGCACGGCGACCGCCAGCAGCGCAGCAGACAGTGACAGCAGTGATGTCAAACCAACGCTGGCCATCGACGTTGCCCAGCTGGGCGGCATGTATGCCGGTAAAATCCGCCTAGTGGCGACCGAACAAGGGGTCGGCGTCACCAACAGCGGCACACTCGGCACTCAGGCGGGCAATATCACCATTAACGCCAATGGCGATATCGTCAACAGCGGTACGGTAAATGCAGGCCAGGATCTGCTGCTGGGCGGCAATAAGGTCGACAACAGCGGCACCCTGTTCGCCCAGCGCGATCAGAGCACCAGCGCCAGCGACGAAGTCAGTAACACTGGCCTGATCGCCGCCAAAGGCAACACCAGCGTGCGTGCCGCCACCATTCGCAACAGCAAAGGCGCGGCCGTCGCCGCCGGGATGAAAACCGATGGCACACTGGCGGATAGCGGCAACCTGACACTGACCAGCGACGGCAAACTTTCCAGCCACGGTCAGGCACTGGCGGGCGGCAATCTGACTGCCAGCGCCAGTCAGATTGACCTGAGCGGCAGCGACACTGCCGCGCATCACGCCACCCTGACCAGCAGCAGCGATATCATTACCGATGATGCACAACTGCTGGCAAGTGGCGATCTGCAACTCTCTGCGGCAGGCAAATTGAGTAATGACCGTGGGGTAATTAACGCCAATGCCCTGCAGGTCAGCACGCCAGAAATCAGCAACCGCGACGGCCAGCTGCTGCAAAGCGGCGACAGCGATCTGCAACTCAGCAGTGACAGCATCGATAACCAGAATGGCCGCATTGCAGCTAATGCCACCACCTTCAGCGTGCAGACCGCCAGCCTGAATAACCAGGGCGGCACGATTATGGCGGCGGGCGCAGGCTCGCTGGATCTCGCGGTCAGCGGGGAACTGAATAACCAGGGCGGTACCCTGGCCGCCGCCAGCGATCTGGCGATTGCCACGCCGGTACTGAACAACAACCAGGGGCAGATCTCCGCCAACAAACAGCTGACACTCGACCAGCAAAGCAGCAGCACCCTCGCCCGCGCCGCGGCCAGCAGCAGCGACCTGCGTATCAGCAATGAGGGTGGACGTCTGGTCGCCGGTCAGCAGCTCACCTTCCGTGGTCGTGAGATTAACGGCAGCGGCGAAATCCTGTCACTGGGTGATATGGATCTCAGCTTCGCCGACAGCTTCAGCAACAACAATAAAACACTGGCGAATGGCGACCTGACACTGAACGTCGGCAACAGCCTGATTAACACGGCGCTGCTCGGCGCAGGCGGCAAGCTGGACGTGCAGGCTGCCACCATCGATAACCAGGCGAATGGTGAACTGAGCGCCCAGCAGACCACACTGAATGCCAGCAATACGCTGACCAACCGTGGCCTGATCGACGGCGTGCTCACCCGCATCAATGCCAGTACGCTCAGCAATATCGGCACCGGCCGTATTTATGGCGATGGGCTGGCGATCAGCGCCGCAACGCTGAATAACCTGGCGGAAAACGGCAGCAGCGCCACCATCGCGGCACGTCAGCATCTGGATATTGGCGCGGGCACCCTGAACAACAGCACCCACTCGCTGATCTACAGTGATGGCGATATGGCCATCGGCGGCAGCCTCGATGAAGACGGTCTGGCTACTGGCAAAGCGGGTGAAATTAACAACCACAGCGCCACTATCGAATCGATCGGTAATATGGCGCTGAGCTTTACTGCGCTGAACAATATCAACGACAACTTCGCCACCAGCATGGTGCAGCTGTCGCAGCAGCAGAAAGATGAATACATGGTGGTCGACCTGAATGATGGCGTCCACTACAGCCCTGATGACTACAACATCAGCTTCTATCACGACGAAGTGCGCCATATCTGTATCGAAGGCGTGATCTGCGGCCGCGACCACTTCTATCAGTACAGCTATACCGAAACCGTTAGCGAAGAGCAGATCACTCAGAGCGATCCGGCGAAAATTATCGCCGGCGGTCAGATGTCGCTTTCCGGCGATAAACTGCTGAACGACAAGAGCCAGATTATTGCCGGTGGCAATCTGCTGACGACAGTCGCGGAACTGGTCAATACCGAGGTCAGCGGCCAGAAACTGACCGAAAAAGTCGGTCAGGTGATTGAGTGGGATCGCATCCACCGCAAAGGTAGCGACGATCAGAAAGCACGCGCGTCAGCCTATACGCCGCCTACAGAAATCCAGTCGATCAGCCTCAGTCCGAGCGTGATGCAGGCCAATACCCAGGCCACTGGCAGCGCGCCTGCGCTGGCGGATTACGCCTCACAGCGGGTGGAAGTAGCCGGTCAGGACACCGACGTGATTCGTTCGATGACGCCGGACACTTCACTGCCAACCGGCAGCCTGTTCACTACCCTGCCAGACGCCAGCAGCAGTTATCTGATCGAAACCGATCCGCGCTTTACCAATCAGCAAACCTGGCTGAGTTCCGACTATATGCTGAGCCAGCTACAGACCGACCCGTCAATCACCCAGAAACGTCTTGGCGACGGTTTCTACGAGCAGCGCCTGGTCCGCGAGCAGATTATCGAGCTGGTCGGCCAGCGCTATCTCGCCGACTACACCAGCGATGAAGAGCAGTATAAAGGCCTGATGGAAGCAGGCGTCAGTTTTGCCAGGAAATTCAACCTGGTGCCAGGCATGGCGCTGACCGCCGAACAGATGAAACAAATCACCCAGGATATGGTGTGGCTGGTGGCGCAGGATGTGAAGATGCCGGATGGCACCACCCAGAGCGTGCTGGTGCCGCAGGTGTATGCACAGGTGCAGCAAGGCGATATGGACGGCAGCGGTGCGCTGCTGGCCGGTAAGAACGTCAGTATCGGTGTCAGCGGCGGTATGCTGAACAGTGGTCGTATCAGCGCCACTCAGCTGGTCAGCGTCTCCGGTGATGACATCATCAATGTCGGCGGCACCATTGCCGGTAAATCTGTCTCGCTGCAGGCGACCAATGATGTGATCAACACGGGCGGCACGGTACGTGCTACCGACACACTGCTGGTGGATGCGGGACGCGATATCACCGTCGCCAGCGAGACCAATCACGCCGAAAGCGAGAACGGCAGCAACAGCTTCAGCCGCGACAATATCGACCGCGTCGCGGGCATGTATGTGCAGGGTGATGACGGCAAACTGCTGCTGCAGGCGGGTCGTGATGTCAATCTGCAGGCCGCACAGCTGGTCAGCTCCGGCGAAAACAGCCAGACGCAGATCGTCGCTAACCGCGATATCAATATGACCACCGTCACCACCGGCAGCAGCGACAAAGTGGTATGGGATAAAGACAACCATGTCACACAGACGCTGAATCAGGTACAGGGCAGCGAAGTCACCAGTGACGGCAACATCACGCTGGCGGCGGGCAACAATATCTCTGCTCAGGCGGCGAAACTGAATGCCGATCAGCAACTGGCCCTGACAGCAACCAACGATATCAACCTTGGCAGCGCCAGCAGCCAGGAATATCTCGATATGAACTCGAAGGTGAAAGGTTCCGGCTTCCTGTCGAAATCCACCACCACCACCCGCGCCGGTTACGATGCCACACTGGCGAATGGCAGCAGCCTCGGTGGCGAGAACATTTCCGTCACCGCCGGACACAACCTGAATATTACCGGCAGCGATGTGGCCGCCGATCAGGATCTGGCGCTGCGTGCCGGTAACGATCTCAATGTCACCGCCGCGGAAGAGAGCCGCGAAAGCTGGTCGATGAAGAAAACCACCAAATCCGGCCTGATGAGCAGCGGCGGGATTGGCTTCTTTGTCGGTTCAATTAAAGAGAAGTCGACCTCTGATACCTCGGCGCTGACGCAGAACAACAGCACGCTGGGCAGCGTGGATGGCGATACCAGCCTGGTGGCGGGCAACAATATCGCGGTACAGGGTTCGGATGTGATCGCCGGTAACGACATCAATATGGTGGCAAACAATATCGCCATTGATGCCGCAAATAATCAGAGCACCACCGATACCACCTATGAGCGTAAGCAGGCCGGTCTGACACTGGCATTGTCAGGCGCCATCGGCAGCGCGCTGAACACCGCCTACACCACCGCGAAAGCAGCGGATGAGCAGCAGGATGGCCGTATGGCGTCTCTGCAGAAGCTGAAAACCGGTCTGGCGGGCGTGCAGGCCGCGCAGGCGGCGGTACTGGCTTCGCAGAATACCGCGGACCAGAACGCCATCGGCATTAGCCTGTCGCTGAGCACCTCGAAGTCGAAGAGCGAAAGCCACAGCGAAGAAGTGTCAGCATCCGGCAGTACCGTGCAGGCAGGCAACAATATCAGTCTGGTGGCAACCGGTTCAGAGAATGGCGACGATGGCGATCTGACCATCGGCGGCAGCCAGCTGAAAGCGGGCAACGATGTGCTGCTGTCAGCCAATCGCGATATCAACCTGCTGTCGGCGCAGAATACTCAGCTGCAGACTGGTAAAAACAGCAGCAGCGGCGGTGGCGTGGGCGTCAGTATCGGTGCCGGCCAGGGCGGCTGGGGGATCAGCGTTTTCGCCAACGCCAATAAAGGCTCCGGCAAAGAGAATGGCGAAGGTCTGACCCATACCGAAACCACCATCGACGCCGGTAATAAGCTGACGGTAAACAGCGGACGTGACACCACCCTGCGCGGCGCACAGCTGAGCGCCGATCAGGTGGTGGCGAATGTTGGCCGCAACCTGACGCTGCAGAGTGAGCAGGACGTCAACAACTACGACTCGAAGCAGCAGAACAGCTCCGCAGGCGCCAGCTTCACCTTTGGCAGCATGACCGGCAGCGTCAGCGCCAGCGTCGCCAAAGATAAGATCCACAGCACCTACAACAGCGTGCAGGAGCAGACCGGAATCTTCGCCGGTGACGGTGGTTTCGATATCACCGTCGGCAACCACACGCAGCTGGATGGCGCCGTGATTGGCAGTACCGCCAGCGAGGATAAAAACCGCCTCGATACCGGCACACTGGGCTTCAGCAATATCGAAAACAATGCTGAGTTTGAGGTGTCGCACAGCAGCGTGGGTATCAGTACCGGTGGTCTGGGTTCCAGCGACCTGCTGAAAAACGCGGCGATGAACCTGGCGGCAAATGGCCTTGCTGCAGATGGCAGTGATGGTAATGCCTCGGGCACCACGTATGCCGCCGTGTCACCAGCCACACTGATTATCCGCGATCAGGACAATCAGCAGCAGGATATCAGCGAACTGAGCCGCGATGTCGAGCATGCTAACCAGAGCATCAGTCCGATCTTCGATAAAGCGAAGGAACAGCTGCGTCTGAGCCAGCTGCGTCTGATTGGCGAAGTGGTTAATCAGGGCGTGGATATCACCCTCACCCAGGGCCAGATTATGGCCAACAGCGCGGGCATTGAAGCCGCTGGTGCGTGGGATGAGACGAAAGAGACACGTAAAGAGTACTGGGATCGCGTGCAGAGCACTGCGGCTTATAAAGATATCAGCGAGCAGTATAAAGCGGGTGGCGATCTGGAAAAAGGTATCCGCGCCGCCGCCGCCGCCATTACCGCACTCGCAGGAGGCGACCCAGCTAAAGCGCTGGCTCAGGGTGCTGCGCCTTATATGGCAAGTGTGGTTAAAGACCTGACAGTCGGTTTTGATGAAAACCCTACCGCGGGACAAATTGCGGCGAATGCTATTGGTCATGCGGTACTTGGCGGCGTGATCGCCGAACTGTCTGGTGGGAATGCCACTGCGGGAGCCGTTGGTGCAGCTGCCGGTGAGCTGGCAGCACGAGCTATCAAAGACTATCTCTTCCCTGATACTGCTACGGCCGACTTATCGGCTGGTGATAAGAGTAAAATCAGCAATCTGTCATCGCTTGCAGCAATGCTGGCGGGCGGCGTGGCAAGTGATTCTTCTGCCGGAGCGGTAACCGGGCATGATGCTGGCAAGAATGCGGTGGATAATAACTATCTGACCGTGAAGCAGATTGATGACTGGGTAGCTGAAGTGAAAGCCTGCCAGGCTCAGGGCGGCGATTGCAGCCCAATAATGAAGAAATATCAGCAGCTCAGCATTGCTCAGCAGGAGCAACTGGTCAACGATTGCGCTAATGACCCGGATAGCTGCCAGGCAAAATACGGCAGTGTGCTCGCGAACAGTATGGCGGTTAAGGAAGCACTTAACCGCGCGATGGGCGAAGATATTCCCTGGGCAATGAGTTATGACCTTTCGGCGATTTGGGCCCAACAGATCGACGTTGATGGTGTGGTGGCAAGCAACCACGTATCAGAAATTATCATGGCCAGGTGGGGCCTTAATCGCGAACAGGCTGAAACTATCGCCAGTATCGCAGCCAGCGCGATAGGCGGCGTTGGCAGAGCGAGTGGAGGAAAAGGCGCTAAAGTTAATGCGGGTAAGGGAAGCAGCAGCGCACTTCCGACAGCAACAGCCACAACAGCGCAAAATGGTTTAAGTTATAAATCAAACCCTAAACATACAGCGGGACAACAAGGTTACAGTTTCAAAGCGGGGACTGAACCCCGGAACTCATTAGAGCTGTTTGGTTCATCAATGGAGAGCGGGAAAAAACGTTATGCCAAAGATGCCGACGGAAACGTGCACCAGTTTACGAATACCAACGATGGAACATGGCACTGGTCGGGCAGCACCGGGGATAAATCTGCGCCATTGAATAAAAATACGATACCATCAGATGTTAAAAAGCAGCTCAACTTACCGAAAAAAGGATGGTAATCATGGTATTCGGTGATCCAAACAACTTCGCTATTCTGATGGAACCCGTCTCAGCATGGAGCGAAGATGCTGGCTATAATAATGGCCTTTTTCATTTCATTATTAATGGGAAGCTGTTCCCTGATAATGCAAGTGTGGCTACACTTGACGGTGATATCAGCTGTCTGTCTGAGGATAGTGCACTCGTAACCATTGTTGAGGACAAGGCGTTGTTCACAGCTGATAAACACACAGCTTTTACAACCATGCTAAATAAAATGTTGCCTGAATTATTGAATCCTGATGCAGATGTTCCAGATGACTTTGTCACGGATTATCGCTACCAGGCGTCGACTTATAACCTGGAAAACAACATGTGTTATGCTTTCGCCGTGGGTCATAATATGGAATTACGTATTCTCGCGGCAAAAACCAGCTATTTATCGGGAAATGACCATGACGGATACCAGTGGGAAAATCTCGACAACCTGGATGTGCAGGAAACTATACTACCCCATAATGAAATAGAGGGCATTATTGCTTCCACAAGAGAATTTTATAAGCATATAAGCTAAAAAAATGCAATCCCGACCCCGGTCGGGATTATTTACTATGAGCAAGGTCACATTATGAAACTTTCTCTTTTTCCAGTCTCTGTTATTTTCGTATTTACGCAAACGGGTTGCGCATTTTTCCCTAACAATAATTTTTACTCTCCACCGTTACAAGATGCTCATTCTTCATGGGTGCGTATCATCGACAACACAGAACAAACCAGCATCTACCAGACATTAAATGGTAAACGTACCGGAGGCTTAATTCGCGCCAGCGAATGGGTTTTACAACATACTCAGGATCGTGGCATGCCGAAAGTAGCCGGTGAAAAATACAATATAGATTACTATGAAACCCCCGTCGTTCCTGGTGTGGAAACCGCTATCGAAAATGTCTATGTCGAAAGTAAATATACCTGCCTGATTACCACCCGTTTTATTCCGGAAAAAGACAAAAAATATGAATTCCGGCTAGAGGCGGATACGTTGCATTACCAGTGCCGCGCAATTGCCAGCGAAATCGTGCAGGACAGCAATGGCCAGTGGAAACGCATACCACTGCAAAACGTACGCTATAGCGCGAAAGAAGGTAGTGGCTGGCATCCGATGCACAGTGATATCGGAAGATAGGATGGACATATTAAATAAAAACTGGACGCCTGAATTTGGTCGCATTATTACCTGGTTTGCGATGGACAAACGAGGGCGAATCGCCGTGATGGTCAACAACTGCTTTGGCAATTTACCCGATGCGCTGCTGTCCATCGCCGATACGGAGTGTTTGCTGGATCAGCTGACGGATTACTTATGGGAAGAGTCGCAGATATTCACTGCTTATCCGCCAAATAAGAAAGGGAAAACCATTCTCGATCTTTACTCTGCCACACAATTTAGTCATATGCGGAATGAGCAGGACGTCGCATGCTGGATAGGTGCGCGTTCAGGCCATGAACATCACATCAGAGAACATAATATTCCCTCTGTTAAAGGATTTTATCTCTATTATGGTGTTGAAGGAAGCTATCCTGGTGAGGATTATCCTGTCGGATATAATGGATACACCGTGATGGGGGATTATTTCAGATTCTTAGGGAAGGTGCGATTAATTCGATGGGAACCATTTTTTCGTCCTGTCATCGTATGGTAAATGAACAAAGAACCGCCCAAAACACTGAAAACGATAGATGAACGGCAATCATTGTAGTCATGAACAGAACTTTGAATGATTAAATCGCACCTTCCTTAGCAGAGAAGAACGTATTGATCCCTATTTGTTGACGGAAAGCGAAATGACAAGCGATATATCAGGCAATTACGATCATTTTCCTGAGTTCGGGCACTATGAGAGTTTAACTCGTCTTGAGCGGTAACCTCTTCGGAGGTAATAAAGCAGTTCCTGGACCGGGCAATACTCCCGCCTGATCGTACCAGTATTGACTGCAGTGCCCTTCCCTGCAGCAAGTCGCAGGCTTGACCCCTGCCCCCCCTGACTTATAATCCCCGCCATTGCTAACCGGCTATGCCTGACAGGGCGCAGCCACCTTTGGGAGGACAGATAATGAAGAAATGGTCACGCTGGCTGGCAGCGGGTGCACTGGTGATGGGCATGCATAGCGCGCAGGCTGATGACAGCAAAACGCTCTATTTCTACAACTGGACAGAGTATGTGCCGCCAGGACTGCTCGAGCAGTTCACCAAAGAGACCGGTATTAAGGTGATCTATTCCACCTATGAATCCAATGAAAGCATGTACGCCAAACTGAAAACCTATAAAGATGGCGCATACGATCTGGTTGTCCCTTCCACTTACTTTGTTGCCAAAATGCGCAACGAAGGCATGATTCAGAAAATTGATAAAAGTAAGCTGACGAATTTCCACAATCTGGATCCGGTACTGCTGAATAAATCGTTCGACCCGAATAATGACTACTCCATTCCTTATATCTGGGGTGCCACCGCAATTGGTATTAACAGCGATGTGATTGACGCAAAAAACGTCACGCGCTGGGCTGATCTGTGGAATCCGGAGTATAAATCGAGCCTGCTGCTGACCGATGACGCGCGTGAAGTGTTCCAGATGGCGTTGCGCAAACTGGGTTATTCCGGCAATACCCGAGATGCAAAACAGATTGAAGCGGCCTATGAAGAGCTGAAAAAACTGATGCCAAACGTACTGACCTTTAACTCGGATAACCCCGGTAATCCGTATATGGAAGGTGAAGTGAATATCGGCATGGTGTGGAACGGCTCAGCATGGGTGGCGCGCCAGGCCGGTACGCCGCTGCAGGTGATCTGGCCGCAGGAAGGCGGCATCTTCTGGATGGACAGCCTCGCCATTCCGGCGAATGCGAAAAACGTCGACGGCGCACTGAAGCTGATTAACTTCCTGCTGCGTCCGGAGATTGCCGCACAGGTGGCAGAAACCATTGGCTATCCGACGCCAAATCTGGCGGCGAAAAAGCGGCTGCCGAAAGCGGTATCGGGTGATCCCTCGCTCTATCCGAGTGATGAAGTGATTAAAAACGGCGAATGGCAGGACGATGTGGGCGATGCCAGCGTGCAGTATGAGACGCTGTTCCAGAAGTTAAAAGCGGGTCGTTAAGCGATTTCCGACGGAAACGTCAGTCATGTCAAACGGCTGACAAATTTAAGACGCACTGAATCTGTCTGTAAGGTATAAACCCAGGGCACGATGCACCTGAAACCTTGCAGCAACGCATAAATTTAAGACGCAGGGAACACGGTCAGCGCAGGAAAGTGGCCCGCGCCATGGACGGCGCGGGCCGAGCCGTCATGGATGACAGGTATTGCGTCTTTCCGGAGCTGACCGTGTTCCCTGTACAGGCTCGGTGTCACAGCGACACCGCCAGAGGTTTCTAATCAGTCTGGAATCACTGACTGAAGGAGAAACCCGCCACCGTGATTACTTATACAACCCCAGCAAAAACGTGCGCACATACAGCGGCACCACTTCACTGGCTAAACCATACTTCTTCTCGGCAAACTCACTGCCCACCTGACTCGGTTCCAGGTTCAGTTCCACGGTATGCGCGCCCTGCAGGCGTGCTTCATGCACAAAACCCGCTGCCGGATAGACATGGCCGGAGGTGCCAATGGCAATAAAGTAATCTGCTTCCGCCAGCGCCTGATAAATCTCATCCATCCCCAGAGGCATCTCGCCAAACCACACCACATGTGGCCGCAGACGCTGCGGGAACTGGCAGCAGTGGCAACGATCGCCTGGCGTCACATCCTCCGTCCAGGCCAGCACCTGCCCGCTGTCGGGGCAACGCACCTTCAGCAGCTCGCCGTGCATATGCAGCACCCGCTCACTGCCCGCACGCTCATGCAGGTTATCGATATTCTGCGTCACCAGCAGAAAGTTATCGCCCAGCACCGATTCCAGCTCCGCCAGCGCCTTATGCGCCGCATTCGGCTGGATCTCCGGCTGCTGCAGCTGACGCCGCCGCGCATTATAAAACGCCTGCACCCGTTCCGGATCGCGGGCAAAGCCTTCCGGCGTCGCCACATCCTCGACCTTGTGTTCCTCCCACAAACCATCACTGGCACGGAAAGTACGAATCCCTGATTCAGCGGAAATCCCTGCCCCGGTCAGCACCACCACATGCGGCAGCGGGTGCGCCAGCAGCTCAGCGCTGCGGTCACGTTCAAAAATACGCTGACGAAACCGCTGGTGGATCTTGCGTCGGTTCTTGCGGTAGCGGGCGAGTCGCAGTCGGCGACGGGGTGTGCGCATACAAGCTCCTTTAGTTACCTGAGATGAAGGAACGCGGCGCCGCGCGTTCCTCCGGCATCGCCATGACGGGCCTGCGCGAAACGCGGTGTTCTGGCAACCGGTAACAGGTACTTCGCCACCCGCTGTTCCAGCCCGTCATACAATGCAGCAAAATTGGATAATCCTCCGCCCAGCACCACCAGATGCGGATCCACCAGCGTCAGCAGGCTGCCCAGACAGGCAGCTAACAGCTCGCAGTAACGTTCAGTATGTGCCTGCGCCAGCTTATCGCCCTGATAATAGCGGGTGATAATCTCGGGCGCACTGAGCGTCTGCTGCGTGTCATAGTGCCATAACCAGGCAAAACCGGTGCCGGAGAGCAGGGTTTCAATACAACCGCGTTTGCCGCAGCCGCATTGTGGCAAAGGAAAATCGCGCCCGAGGATATCAAGTACATCGACCGGCAGACGCAGATGCCCCAGCTCGCCGGTAATGTAATTGCGCCCGGTCACCGGTTTGCCATCGACAATCAGCCCGCCGCCCACTCCGGTGCCGAGGATCAGGCCAAACACCACCGGGTATGCCTGAAACTCATCGTCCCAGGCTTCAGAAAGCGCAAAACAGTTGGCATCGTTATCGATACGGACTTCACGCTGCAAGCGTTGCGCGAGATCCGCCTGCAAAGTTCTGCCACGCGCCGCGGGCACATTAGCGCTGAACAACGTGCCATCATCCGGCACCGGCAATCCCGGCACGCCGATACCGACAGTGCCCTGCTGTCCGGTGCGGCGATCCGCCTCATGCACCAGTTGCTCCAGCGTCGCCAGCAGCCGGGAATAATCATCGCGCGGCGTCGGCACACGCGTACTCCACACCGGCTGGCGCTGACTGTCATAAATGCCGAGGGCGATTTTCGTGCCGCCCATATCAAGGCCATAATACATGCGTGATTATTGTCCGCTCAGCACTCGCGCCGGGTCGATACGGCTGGCGCGCCGTGCCGGATACCAGCTGGCCAGCAGACTCAGCACTATCGCCGTCGCCAGCACCGAAATCACATCCAGCCAGTGCAGTTCCGACGGCAGGAAGTCGATAAAATAGATATCGCCGGACAGGAAATGGTGGCCGATCAGAGTTTCCACGCCACGAATCAGCGCGGTGAGATTCAGCGCGGCCAGCACCCCCACCACCACGCCACTGATACTGCCCAGCAAACCTGCCAGCAAACCGTACCAGACAAAGATAGCGCGGATCAGACCATCTTTCGCCCCCAGGGTACGCAACACGGCAATATCGCTGCTCTTATCTTTTACCGCCATCACCAGCGTGGAGACGATATTAAAACAGGCCACGCCAATCACCAGCACCATCGCCAGATACATAATGGCGCGGATCATCTGGATATCGCGGTACATATAGCCATAGGTGCCAATCCAGCTGCGGATATACACGTAGGAGTGCGTCACTTCGCCCGCATCGCGCACCAGCTTACTGGCGCTAAACGGGTCAGTCATTTTCAGCGCGATGCCGGTAATATTGTCGCCCATTGCCAGATATTGCTGCGCATCGGCCAGCGGCACCAGCGCCAGGCTGTGGTCCAGCATGCCGCTCAGTTGCAGAATACCGCTGACCTGCAGACGGACACGTTTTGGCTGCAGCAGCTTCTGTTCGGCATCACTGTTGGGGATCATAATCGTCAGCCAGTCACCCTGCTTCAGATTGAGCGATTTCGCCACCCCGCTGCCGACAATCACCTGCTGTTTACCAGGCTGGAAGCTGGCCCAGGCGTTATCCTGCACATACTTTGGCAGTGCGCTCAGGCGCAGTTCCTGCTGCGGATCGACACCTTTAACCTGGATCGCCTGCAGCTTCGCGCCGCTCTCAATCAGGCCGGTAAAATTGATGTAGGGTGCCGCCGCCGCGATGCCAGGCACCTGCTCAATACGCGGCAGCATGCTCTGCCAGCCGGTAAACGGCGGATTAACCGCTTCGATTTCACCGTGCGGCACCACCGCCAGAATGCGGTTGTTCAGCTCACGCTCAAAGCCGTTCATCGCACTGAGTCCGACAATCAGCACCGCCACACCCAGTGCGATACCGACGGTGGAGATAATCGAAATCAGCGATACCATACCGCCGCGCCGGCGACCGCGGCTGAAGCGCAGCCCCAGCAGCAGGGATAACGAAGAAGTCATCAGAGCACTCCTGCCAGCGTCAGCTGGTCGCTCAGCTGACCATCGCGCATCTCCATCTGCCGCTTCAGGCGTTTTGCCAGATGCAGATCGTGAGTCACCACCAGGAAGGCGGTGCCCTGACGCACATTCAGTTCACCGAGCAGATCGAAAATCGCATCCGCATTACGCGCATCAAGGTTACCGGTCGGCTCATCCGCCAGTACCAGCCGTGGCTGATTCACCAGCGCACGGGCAATCGCCACGCGCTGACGTTCACCGCCAGAGAGTTCTGAAGGACGATGAGCGGCGCGTTTCTCCAGCCCGACCGCTGACAGCATTTCGCGCGCGCGATCCTGCGCCTGTGCTTTACTGATTTTGCCAATCAGCAGCGGCATCGCCACATTTTCCAGCGCGGTGAAATCCGGCAGCAGATGGTGGAACTGGTAGATAAAGCCCAGCTCACGGTTACGCAGTTCCGCTTTGGCGGATGAAGAGAGTTTATTCAGCGACTGACCGTCAAACACCACCTCACCGGAGGTCGGAGAATCCAGCCCGCCGAGCAGATGCATCAGGGTACTTTTCCCCGAACCAGAGCTGCCGACAATCGCCATCATTTCACCCTGCTCAATGCTGAAAGAGACATTGCGCAGCACATCTGTCTGCACGCTGCCTTCCTGGTAGCATTTGCACAGTTCGTGGCACTGCAACAGGATCGAATTACTCATAGCGTAAAGCCTCAGCGGGTTGAACGGCGGCAGCGCGCCAGGAAGGATAAAGCGTCGACAACAGCGCAACCGCCATCGCCGTCAGGGCAATCGCCACCACCTGCCATGGCGAAATCGCTACCGGCAGCGCAGCGCCATCCAGCAGCATGCCAATCAGTGGCATCAGGTTATTCAGCTGGCTGGCCAGCAGCACGCCCAGCAATGCGCCGAGCAGCGAACCAATAATTCCGGCGCTGGCGCCCTGCACCATAAACACCAGCACAATCTGGCGGCGTGTCAGCCCCTGGGTTTGCAGAATTGCCACTTCGCCCTGCTTCTCCATAATCAGCAGGCCAAGCGAGGTAATGATATTGAATGCCGCTACCGCCACAATCAGGCTCAGCAGCAGGCCCATCATATTCTTCTCCATGCGTACGGCCTGGAACAGCTCGCCTTTGCGTTCGCGCCAGTCTTTCCATACCAGCCCGTCCGGCAGTGTCTGCTGGCTCAGCGTATCGACACTCAGCGGTTCCTGCAGCCACAGCCGCCAGCCGGTGATGTTGCCCGCCGGGTAACGCATCAGGCGCGATGCATCCTGCTGGTTAACCAGAATCTGATAGCCGTCAACTTCGCTGTTGGCCGCAAACGTGCCAATCACCTTAAACAGACGCTGGCTCGGCAGGCGGCCCATCGGGGTAAACTGGCTGGCGGAAGGCACCATCAGACGAATGCTTTCGCCACGCTTCACACCAAGCTGCCCGGCCAGCTGCTCGCCGAGAATGACGTTATATTGCCCGGCCTGCAGATCCTGCTGTTTCACATTCACCAGATATGGCGTCAGCGGGTCTTTTTCGTCCGGCTGAATACCAAGCATCACGCCAACCGCCACGCTGCGCGCGCTCTGCAGTACCACATCACCGGTGGTTAATGGCGCAACGCGGCTGACACCCTGCAGATGCAGGCTGTCCGGGGTCAGTTGCTGAGGATTCACCGAGCCTTTGTCGCTGGTTACCAGCGCCTGAGGCATCAGGCCAAGAATATTGTTTTCCAGCTCACGCTCGAAGCCGTTCATTACCGATAACACGGTAACCAGCGCCAGCACACCGAGCGTAATGCCGATCGTGGAAAGCCAGGAGACAAACCGGCCAAAGCGGTCTGAGGCTCGTCCGCGCATGTAACGCAGACCAATAAATAACGCAACAGGTTGATACATGTAATCCGTCTTATGCCGCCAGCTGATGCAAAGTAAGCAGGATGATAAAGGAGTGCCCCGCTTTATGGAACCTCTAAGCCTCTGAGTCTGCGGCAAACCGCGTAAAGATGGCGTTGACAAAACAGCAAATGGCGAAAAATAGCCCAGTAATTGCTCACTAATGCGGCAATTGCCTGCGATGCACAAAGCGTAGACTATAATCACATACAATGGGTATGTGTATTATGCCGTGGCAACGGCGTGGAGTAGCACCATGTTCAGATATCCCAAAGGCAGCATCGTGAAACATAAATCCGGTGATATCAAAGGCGAAGTGGTTAACGTTTTAGAACAGGGAGATGCGCCGACCGGTTACTACGTCAGATGGGATGACGGCAATCACAGCTACCATGTCGAGCGCGACCTGTGCTGGGCAAATATTGACCGGCCACGCATGCACTATTCACAGCCCTCGATGAGGTAGACGCGTATCTCCCCGGTTCTCGCTGCAGCAACCTGATCCGCCAGCACAAAAATCTGTTCGCAATCAGGTGATCCCTGGCGCGTTCTGTGAAATCATTATTGTCATATGTGATTGAAGAGAACGCTAAACCGACTATGCCACAACAGACCCGCTATGCCCTGCCTGTGAAAGCCGGTGATCGCTCCCTGCTCGGGCAGCTGACCGGTGCGGCTTGTGCCGTTGAGTGCGCTGAAATTATTGAACGTCATCGTGGTCCGGTGATGTTAATCGCACCTGATATGCAAAACGCCCTGCGTCTGCAGGATGAGATCCAGCAGTTTACCGATCAGCCGGTCACCACGCTGGCAGACTGGGAAACCCTGCCTTTCGACAGTTTTTCACCGCATCAGGAGATTATCTCCTCACGTCTGTCGACGCTGTATCAGCTGCCATCGATGCAGTGCGGCGTACTGATCCTGCCGGTGAATACCCTGATGCAGCGCGTCTGTCCGCACAGTTTTCTGCACGGCCATGCGCTGGTGATGCAGAAAGGCCAGCACCTGTCGCGCGATACGGTGCGCGACCAGCTGGAGCAGGCCGGGTATCGTCATGTCGATCAGGTGATGGAGCATGGCGAATACGCCACGCGCGGCGCGTTGCTCGATCTCTATCCGATGGGCAGCGACCAGCCGCATCGTATTGACTTCTTTGATGATGAAATTGACAGCCTGCGGCTGTTTGATGTCGATTCACAGCGCACGCTGGAAGAAGTGGCGGCGATTAACTTGCTGCCCGCCCATGAATTTCCCACCGATAAAACCGCGATTGAGCTGTTCCGCAGCCAGTGGCGCGAACAGTTCGATGTGAAACGCGAAGCCGAGCATATCTATCAGCAGGTCAGCAAAGGCACGCTGCCAGCCGGGATTGAATACTGGCAGCCGCTGTTCTTCGGGCAGCCGCTGCCTGCGCTGTTCAGCTATCTGCCGGACAATACGCTGGTGCTGAACACCGGCGATCTGGAAAGCAGCGCTGATCGTTTCTGGCTCGACGTCAATGCACGTTATGAAAACCGCCGCGTCGACCCGATGCGTCCCCTGTTGTCACCAGAAACACTCTGGCTGCGCACCGACGAACTGTTCAGTGAACTGAAACAGTGGCCGCGTATGCAGCTGAGCAGCGATCTGCTGGCGGAAAAAGCCGCTCACACCAACCTTGATTATCAGCCGTTGCCGGATCTGACCGTGCAGGCACAGGCCAAAGCGCCACTGGATAATCTGCGCCGTTTTCTGGAAAGTTTTCCCGGCCCGGTGATCTTCTCCGTCGAAAGTGAAGGCCGCCGCGAAACACTGCAGGAACTGCTGGCACGCATCAAACTGGCGCCGAAAGTGATTCATCGTCTCGACGAAGCCAGCGCAGCGGGCCATTACCTGATGATTGGTGCCAGCGAACGCGGTTTTATTGACGGCCTGCGCCAGCGCGCGCTGATTTGTGAGAGCGACCTGCTCGGCGAACGCGTCAGCCGCCGCCGTCAGGACAGTCGCCGCACCATCAATCCTGATGTGCTGATCCGCAACCTCGCCGAACTGCACGCTGGCCAGCCGGTAGTGCATCTGGAGCACGGCGTCGGGCGCTATATTGGCCTGACCACGCTGGAAACCGGCGGCATTACCGCGGAATACCTGATGCTGGCCTACGCCGGTGACGCCAAACTGTATGTGCCGGTGTCGTCGTTGCATCTGATCAGCCGTTACGCGGGCGGCGCGGATGAAAATGCGCCGCTGCACAAACTGGGCAGTGATGCCTGGTCACGCGCGCGCCAGAAGGCGGCAGAAAAAGTGCGCGATGTGGCGGCAGAATTGCTGGATATCTACGCTCAGCGTGCCGCCAAATCCGGTTTTGCCTTTAAACATAACCGCGAGCAGTATCAGCTGTTTTGTGAAAGCTTCCCGTTCGACACCACGCCCGACCAGGCACAGGCAATCAATGCCGTGCTGAGTGATATGTGCCAGCCGCTGGCAATGGATCGTCTGGTGTGTGGCGACGTCGGTTTCGGTAAAACCGAAGTGGCGATGCGTGCCGCCTTCCTTGCCATCGAGAACAACAAGCAGGTGGCGGTGCTGGTGCCCACCACCCTGCTGGCACAGCAGCATTTTGACAACTTCCGCGACCGTTTTGCCAACTGGCCGGTGCGTATTGAAATGCTGTCGCGTTTCCGCACCGCGAAAGAGCAGGCGCAGGTGATTGAACAGGCCAGAGAAGGCAAGATCGATATTCTGATCGGCACCCATAAGCTGCTGATGAGCGATATAAAATGGCATGACCTGGGTCTGCTGATTGTCGACGAAGAGCACCGTTTCGGCGTGCGTCACAAAGAGCGCATCAAAGCGATGCGTGCGGATGTCGATATCCTCACCCTGACCGCCACGCCGATCCCACGTACGCTGAATATGGCGATGAGCGGCATGCGCGACCTGTCGATTATTGCCACGCCTCCGGCGCGCCGTCTGGCAGTGAAGACCTTTGTGCGTGAATATGACGACCTGGTGGTACGCGAGGCGATCCTGCGTGAAACCCTGCGCGGTGGCCAGGTCTACTATCTGTATAACGATGTGGAAAATATCGAGAAAGCGGCCGACCGGCTGGCGAAGCTGGTGCCGGAAGCGCGTTTCGCCATCGGCCACGGCCAGATGCGTGAACGTGAGCTGGAACGGGTAATGAATGATTTCCACCACCAGCGCTTTAATGTGCTGGTGTGTACCACCATCATTGAAACCGGTATCGATATTGCCACCGCCAATACCATTATTATTGAGCGCGCTGACCACTTTGGTCTCGCGCAGCTGCACCAGCTGCGTGGCCGCGTCGGGCGTTCTCACCACCAGGCTTACGCCTGGCTGCTGACGCCGCATCCGAAAGCGATGACCGCCGATGCCCATAAACGACTGGAAGCCATCGCTTCACTGGAAGACCTGGGCGCTGGTTTTGCGCTGGCCACCCATGACCTGGAAATCCGTGGCGCGGGTGAACTGCTGGGCGAAGACCAGAGCGGTCAGATGGAAACCATTGGCTTCTCACTGTATATGGAGTTGCTGGAAAATGCCGTCGACGCGTTAAAAGCGGGGCGCGAGCCGTCGCTGGAAGACCTTACCAGCAACCAGACGGAAATCGAGCTGCGCATGCCATCCCTGCTGCCGGATGATTTTATTCCGGACGTGAATACCCGCCTGTCGCTGTATAAGCGTATTGCCAGTGCGAAAGAGGAAAGCGAGCTGGAAGAGCTGAAAGTGGAGCTGATTGACCGCTTCGGCCTGCTGCCGGATGCCGCACGTAATCTGCTGGATATCGCGGCACTGCGTCTGACTGCACAGAAGCTGGGCGTGCGCCGTATTGAAGGCAATGAGAAAGGCGGCTTTATCGAGTTTGCTGAGAAAAATAAAGTCGACCCGGGCTGGCTGATTGGCCTGCTGCAGAAAGATCCGCAGCACTGGCGGCTCGACGGCCCGACGCGGCTGAAGTTTATCCGCGACCTCGGTGAACGTAAGCTGCGCATGAAATGGGTGCGCGACTTTATGGCGCAAATGATGGAAAACGCGGCCTGAAAACAATCAACCCCGGCATGCCGGGGTTGATTATTTGCATCCCTCCGCCATTGGTGACGGAAGGTGCTTCAGCATTACGCCTGATTGTTATTCAGCACCAGCTGGCCTTTGTTATCCAGCGGGATCTGCGTACCAGGGTCATTCTGCATGCGAATCTTGCCCTGCTGGTCGCCGATTTTGTAGGTCACGTCGTAACCCAGCATTTTCTCCTGCTTATCGTAGACCGTCTTACAGCGCTGTTCCGTGGTGGTGTAGGTATCACGTTCCTGCAATGCGCCCTGTACCTGATTACCGCCGTAGCCACCCGCCAGCGCACCAGCAACGGTTGCCACGTCACGACCGCGGCCACCACCAAACTGGTGACCAATCACGCCACCGGCGACCGCACCCAGTACGGAACCCGCGATACGGTTTTCATCCTGCACCGGACGACGGTGTGTCAGGGTGACATTCCGGCACTCCTGACGGGGTGTCTTCACGGTTTCTTTAATGGGTGTTGCGGAGAGCACCTGAGCATATTGCGGGCCGCTGTTGAATACGTTCATACCTGCGACAGCCGCCACGCCCAGCGCTGCTGCCACACCGATTCCAACACCCGCTAACATTGATTTATTCACAGGAAATCCTCCTGAAGTGTTACCGCGCATTGCTGTGCCGCTGACGTTGTTATCGTCCAGTTCTGGCATTCCCGGCGTGCGCGACGCGCCGTGGTCATTTATGTGAATTTTGCGTTAAGGTAACGAAACGCGACATCAGAAAAATGGAAGAAATGGCGCAAAAGCGGTGATAAGGAAAACCTTTCAGAGTGTTCTGATGCCTGGGGAAAAGTGCGGGTCATGAGAGGAAAGCATTATCGTGACACTGTCACAATATGACTGGCGGACAAAAAAATGGCGGGAATTCTCCCGCCAGTATCAGTTAGTGCAGCTTCAGACGCGGACGGATCACGCGGTTGATACTGCCAACCAGCATCATCAGGCCAGTCTTGAAGTAACCGTGCAGGGCAATCTGGTGCATACGGTACAGTGAGATGTAGACCATACGTGCAATACGCCCTTCCACCATCATGGAACCACGCATCAGGTTACCCATCAGGCTGCCGACGGTACTGAAGCGCGACAGCGACACCAGTGAACCGTGGTCTTTATAAACGTAAGCCTTCTGTGGCTGACCTTTGCGCCGCGCCAGAATATTGCTCAGCACACGTGATGCCATCTGGTGTGCAGACTGCGCACGCGGTGGCACAAAGCCCCCACCCGGCAGCGCGCAGGAAGCACAGTCGCCGATGGCATAGATATCGTCATCCTGCGTAGTCTGCAGCGTCTCTTTCACCACCAGCTGGTTGATGCGGTTGGTTTCCAGGCCGCCGAACTCTTTCATAAAGTCAGGCGCTTTAATCCCCGCCGCCCAGACCATCAGATCTGCAGAGATAAATTCACCGGATTTGGTGTTCAGGCCATTGGCATCGGCGCTGGTAACCATGGTTTGCGTCAGCACGCGCACACCGAGCTTGGTCAGCTCCTGGTGCGCCGCAGCGGAAATGCGCGGTGGCAGCGCAGGCAGAATACGCTCGCCCGCTTCCACCAGCGTGACATTCAGTGCAGAGCTGTCGAGGTTTTTGTAGCCGTAGCTGTGCAGCTGTTTCACTGCGTTGTGCAGTTCCGCCGACAGTTCAACGCCGGTGGCACCGCCGCCGACGATGGCGATATTGACCTTCTCCTGCGTCCCTTCACTGGAAGAGAACTTCAGGAACAGGTTAAGCATTTCGTTATGGAAACGACGCGCCTGGCTCGGGTTATCGAGGAAGATGCAGTGATCTTTAACACCCGGCGTGCCAAAGTCGTTCGAGGTACTGCCCAGCGCCATCACCAGCGTGTCATACGCCAGTTCGCGCGCGGGCACCAGCAGTTCGCCCTGCGCGTCACGGATTTCCGCCAGTTGCAGACGTTTGGTTTCGCGGTTCAGATCGGTCACCGTCCCCAGCTGGAACTGGAAATGGTGATTACGCGCATGCGCCAGATAACTCAGCGCATCGATCCCTTCGTCCAGCGAACCGGTCGCCACTTCATGCAGCAAGGGTTTCCATAAATGGCTGTTATTACGGTCAATCAGCGTGATTTCCGCTTTCTTTTTGCGGCCCAGTTTATGACCCAGCTGAGTAGCCAGCTCCAGTCCCCCTGCGCCACCACCGACGATGACAATTTTTTCCATTGGCGTAGTCAAAAGACCCCCTCAAAATGTAAACCAATCGTTAACTAAAGGTTACTTGTAATATCCTTAGTAAACATAGGGTTGGCGAACCTTAATCGCAATCTGCAGGCAGGATATCACGGCAGGGTAATTGGGTCATACCAAAATTGATCGGCGTCAATTTTAAATGCGGAAACCAGGATTAATACGCAAAGACAGGGTAGCGCGGGTGGTGAGAGGAAATATGGGGCATACGCAGATACCCCAGGCAAAATACTGCGCTTAGCCGGGCAGCTTAAACGCCTTAATGCGTTGTAAATGTGGAGAAATATTTTTGAACTTATGTCCCTGCTCTTCATCCCAGATAATCGGATAGAAAGGATGCAGCGTCTGCGCACTGCGCTGATTATCCAGCACCTCATCGCGGCGGGAGAGGATCGTCAGGCAACGGTCACGGTTCTTTTCCCGGAAGTTACTGACGCATTTAGTGGCAATATCCAGATACTCTTCTGGCCGGTCGATCCTGCCCGTCATATTTTCGTACGGGAACAGATTCGGGTTAAACATGACCTGCCGAATGTTACAAAGAAAACCGATACGTTCTGACCAGTAGCCACCCAGCCCGACACCACAAATCAACGGGTGTTCATCATCACTCAGCTGCAGCATTTTATCGGTCTCTTTCAGCAAATGCTGCATATCGTGCCGGGGATGCAGCGTGCTGTAACTGAGCAGACGTACATCCGGGTCAATAAACTGCAGCTGCAGCACCTTCTCATGATTACCCGGGCTGTTCGAATCAAAACCGTGCAGATAGATGATCATCGTTATCCTCACCTTTGATTAACCAGAGCTGATGGTAGCGCTGACGCAATGCCCCGGGATTGATCAATGACATATTATCGGGATGAAGTCAGAAAATTTGACTTAAGATCAAAACTGTACGATTTTGCAATAAAAATTACCAATATCTTCCAATTACATTAAAGAATTCTTACATATTGTCGATGTACCTCTTTAGCGTTCTTACTACTCGTAGAGGGCATTATGGGCATAACAAATATAAAAACTGGAATTTATCCAGACGCGGGCAGAACAGAACCGGCACTCAAAACACAGCACTCACTTCCGATGACAGCGTATGGCACAAACCTTTACCGGCTGCGGTCGTGACGATTTCTCAGGAAACTGTCAACCGTGTGTTAACGACGCCAGCAGAGCAGACCCAGTCATTAAGCAAGGAAGAGAGGGAAGCCAGCCTGCGTCAGGTTGCAGCCATGCGCTTTATCTACCAGCAACCGGTGCGCGATCTCAGCGTTGATACCTCCAGCGATCCCTTTACCGCCGAAGATGCTGCAACCCTGGCGCCGCTGCTCGACATGACCACGGATACCGACAGTATTAATGTTTTTGCCACGGCGCTAAATAAGGTCCTGCGTGAAAATAATGCCAATGCAGACAACATCGACAATTCTGATACATCACAGGCGGTTTCTCTCGCGATGACCCAGGCCAAACTGAACAAACTGGTAGAAAAGTACGTCAGCAGTGACAACCAGCAGCAGGCTGGTGCGATTGTTACTACGCTGATGAACAGCAAATTTACGGAGCGTGAAGACGTGCAAAAAGACCTGGCGCAGGCGACACTGAAGATTGCACAAAAGTATGGCAGCGCTGACCATATCGCGCAGGCGGAAAGCTATCTACAACAGGTGGAGCAAGGGACGTCGCGTGCGCAGCAGGAACTGACGCAGATACTGCAGATTACCGCACAGAGCAGTAATATGGATGAAGCCTTTGCCGGTTTTGCCGCAATAGTGAAGAGCAACGGATTTGACAGCACGAGCCAAAACAACGTGTTAAAACAACTGGATGCTTACCAGGCGCAGTGGCAGAGTTTTATCCAGTCACTGGCCTGATACGATCTGGCCGCCCGCCGGCGGCCAGCCGTTAACGCCCGGCTTTATACGCCAGCCAGCGTTCCTGCAACTGGCTCAGCTGCTGGCTGGTGTTTTTCCAGCGCGCTGATTGTTGCAGTTCCTGACGGCTGAACGTGCCTTTGTGATACAGCTGGCTGACGCGCTCAGCCTGGGTAAAGGCCAGATTATCCAGCACGCTGACCGCACCCGCGCGGTTGTTGCACACCAGAATCATATCGCAGCCCGCATCCAGTGACGCCTGGCCGCGCTCGGCATAACTGCCCATAATCGCCGCCCCTTCCATCGACAAATCGTCAGAGAAAATCAAGCCGTTAAAGCCCAGTTCGCCACGCAGCACGGTTTTCAGCCAGTGCGGCGAACCGCTGGCAGGACGCGAATCAACCTGCGTGTAGATAACATGCGCGGGCATAATCGCATCCAGCGCCTGTTCGTCAATCAGCTGGCGGAAAATCTGCATATCGTGCTGACGGATCAGCGCTTCATCACGCTCATCACGCGGCGTCTCTTTATGTGAATCTGCACTGACCGCGCCATGCCCCGGGAAATGTTTACCGGTGGTTTTCATCCCCGCTTCGTGCATCCCGGCAATAAAACGCCGCGCCATACTCAGCGCAATCGCCGGGTCTTCGTGGAAGGAGCGCTCGCCAATCGCTGCGCTGAGGTGACCAATATCCAGCACCGGCGCAAAGCTGATATCGATATCCATCGCAATCATTTCCGATGCCATCAGCCAGCCAGCCTGCTGCGCCAGTTCGCCCGCCTGGGTGCTGTCGTTTAACGCCGCGAAAGACTGCATCGCAGGCAGCGTGGTAAAACCGTCGCGGAACCGCTGGACGCGTCCGCCTTCCTGGTCCACCGCCACCACCAGACGACTGCGCGACGCCGCGCGGATCTGGTGCACCAGCTCACGCAGTTGCGCCGGATCGTGGTAATTGCGGGTAAACAGAATCAGACCGCCCACCAGCGGATGCTGCAAAATTTCGCGCTCTTCTGCATCCAGTTCATAGCTCTGCACATCAAGCATCACCGGGCCGGGCGTGGTCAACTCCATCATGTTTCTTTTCCTCTAAAAATGCAGGCGCTTATCATAGGCGATCGCCGCAATGGCGACAAAGGTTACAACCTGCGCCAGCTCTCGGCCGCCAGCTGTTGCAGCCGGGCATCGCCACTCTGTTCCGCACGCAGCTGATACCAGCTGGCCATTAACAGGCGCAGCCACGGCTGCCAGCGCTGTATCTGGCGCGCCAGCAGAATAGGGTCGAGCTGATTACGGGCGGCGTAATCAGCCAGCAACCGCTGGCACTGCGACGCATCAAGCGCGTTTGCGGCGATAATTGCCGCCAGTTCCAGCGCGATATCCCCGTCACCGGCGTATTCCCAGTCAATCAGGCTCAGCTGAGTGTCACACAGCAACAGGTTACCGGCATGGATATCCATATGCAGCGGCGCCAGGCGCAGCGGCCGCGGTTCGCCCTGCCGCGCCAGTTGTGTTAAGGCACGCAACCAGCGCACATTGCGCTGGCGGCACAGCTGCCAGTAACGCTGTAACAGCGCCAGCATCTGCAGCGGATAGCCGCTCAGCGGCTGGTGGTGCAGCTGGCTGATCAGCGTCACCAGTGCGGGGAGCTGCGCCGAAAACTGGCTGGCATCGAGCACCTCTCCCGGCCGCCACGCCAGCAGCAGCCACGGGTGCTGATAACCATATACCTGCGGCGTCAGTCCGCTGGCGGCAAGGCGCTTCAGCAGCCGGTATTCGCGCTGACGGCACACCGCGGGGATTGGCAGTTCAGCCTCACGCCGCGCCAGTAATATCTGCTCACCGACCATCACTTTGCCGGTTAATCCGGTCAGTCCATGCAGCGCAGAAAAGCAACCGGCGGCCTCAGCCGCCGGAAACTGCCTGCGAATTAACTGCCGCAGGGCAGGATCAATGCTGTACGTCACCGTTGCCTGACCAGATAATTTCCCCGGTCTGCACCAGCATCAGCTGCATCTGCAGTTCAGGCGACTTAACATCCCCTTGTGCATTGCTGTACAGCACATACTGCGCGCCGACATAACGCGCCAGGCCAATTGCCTTGCTGCGTGAAGTCAGACTGTCGTCTGGCGACAGCCCCAGCGTCTGCTTCGCGGTGCTCAGCTGTTGTGGCGTGACCAGGGTGAATTTGCCGTTGTTCGCCAGCGCATTTTGCAGTGACGTGGTGGCTTTCGCCGTCTGCAGGCTGCCATTGGTGCTGTTTTTAATCCGGTCAACCAGCAACACGCTGCCCTGGGTGACCCCTTCCGCCTGCAGCATCTGCGCCACCAGCGGCTGTACGCTGGCATCCCAGTTAATGGTCACGATTTTCGGCGGCTGCGGCACCGGCACACCCGGTTGCGGCTGCGGTACCGGCTGAGTCGGTGGCGCAGGTTGCGCGGGCTCGACAGGCGCAGGCTGTGCTGGCTGTTGCTGCTGCAGAATACAACCACTGAGAAGCAGCCCCAGCAACACCACGCCGGAAAGTTTAACAATACGGCTGTTCACAAATATTCCCCTTACAGATAGAGATAGAGTCGCACTTTGCTGGCCGTCAGATTACCCAGCTGTGACGCAATTTCGATTTTCGCATGTGCAGGCACCAGCACCGTACGAGGCGCTTCAAAGGGCTGGATCTCCAGCCCTTTATCGTCATACCAGTAGAAGCGATAATTCAGCTGCACCGGTTGATCCTGCTGATTAAACAGTACCGTTGCCGCACGCTGCTGACCATCACGTTCACTGATGGTCGGCGCATCGGTGGTGATCCCTGCCGACAGTACCGCCGACTCCATCACCAGCGGCTGCGACGTGTTAATCATCGCCCGATCGTGGCTGCAGCCCGTCAATGCCAGCAGTAACGGAATGGCCGGGAAAAAAAGTCGCTTCATGGTATGACCGCCATTATCAGTCCAGCAGCATCGGCCCGAGCGGGCGACCACCCACCAGATGCATATGAATGTGATAGACCTCCTGACCGCCATGCTGATTGCAGTTGATAATCAGACGGTAGCCATCTTCGGCAATCCCTTCGTCTTTAGCGATTTTCGCCGCAACGGTAATCATACGGCCCAGCGCCTGCTCATGCGCGGCCTCAACCTCATTAGCGGTCGGGATCAGGACATTAGGAATGATCAGAACATGAGTTGGCGCTTTTGGCGCGATATCACGGAAAGCGGTCACCAGCTCATCCTGATACACAATAGTGGCCGGAATTTCGCGGCGAATGATTTTACTGAAAATGGTTTCTTCAGCCATGGTGCAGTTCCTTAGCGGGTAAACAGGTTACCGCAGTATGAGCGAGAAATTTGTTTCCTTTCAACCTTCAGGTCACTTTTCTTTTTCCCTCTGCCTGGCTTTACACCATTTCTGACTCTGCCTGACGCAGGTCCGCTCTTTTTTGTGCAACGCCCCACATTTTCGACACGAACAACCATTAAAAATAAAACAATGTTTTATAAATTTAGAGTCTGGTCAGGTTGCTCTTTGTGTTTTTGCCACTTTCCACCCTCTCTTTGCAAAATCGCGAAGGTTTAGCCGCCACTTCCGCTCTACTTTCATGCCAATCCGTCTGAGTTGTCCGGAATCCGTGCTGTTTCATTACAGGTTATCTTCAGGGAGTATTTATTATGCCCGCACGTAAGATTGGATTAGCGAATTACCTTGCCTATGGTTCTGGCGATTTTCTCGGTGCAGGCACCACCGCGCTGACCGCCGCCTGGCTGCTCTACTTCTACACCAACTTCTGCGGCCTGACGCCGATAGAAGCCACCTTTATCTTCGCCATGGCGCGCGTGCTGGATGCGGTGATCAGCCCGCTGATGGGTTTTCTCACCGATAACTTCGGTTCCACGCGCCTCGGTAAGCGCTTTGGCCGCCGTAAATTCTTTATCCTGCTGGGTATTCCCTGCGTGTTCAGCTACAGCCTGATGTGGGTTGGCGATATGAGTTATCTCTACTATCTGCTGACCTATCTGCTGTTCGACATCGTCTACACCATGATTCTGGTGCCGTATGAAACACTGGTGCCGGAAATGACTGACGATTTCAAAAAGAAAACCAAATTCTCCGGTGCGCGCATTGCTCTCGCCCAGCTCTCTGCCATTCTGGCCGCCTTCCTGCCGGGCATCCTGCTGGGTATTTTCGGCAAAGATAATGCTATCTCCTTCTTCTACTCCAGCCTGGTGTTCTCGGTGATTTGCGCGCTGGTGCTGACGCTGGTGTGGTTCTTTACCTGGGAACGCGATCCGGAAGCGTTTTCCGCCGAATCACGCCGCGCTGAAGAAGAGAAACGCCAGCTGACGCTGATGCAGAGCCTGAAGCGACTGTATGTGGAACTTGCATCGACCTTCCGTATCCGTATCTTCCGCCAGCATCTCGGCATGTATCTGGGCGGCTATATCGCGCAGGATGTGTTTAATGCGGTATTCACCTGGTATGTGGTGTTTGTGCTGATGCAGAGCGCACAGCTCGCATCGAATCTGATGGGCACCATGGCAATCCTGCAGTTTATCGCGGTAATGGGCATGATCCCGCTCTGTATTCGCCTCGGGCCTGCCCCCTCTTACCGCCTGGTGGTGGTTCTGTTCGGTTGCAGCGCCCTCTCCTATGCCGGACTGTGGTATGCCGGGATGAATGACAACCTGTCGCTGCTGCTGGCGATTTCCGCGGTGGCGGGGCTGGGACGCGGCGGCATCAACTATGTGCCATGGAATATCTACACCTATATCGCAGATGTCGATGAAGTGATCACCGGGCAACGCCGTGAGGGGATCTTCGCCGGCATAATGACCCTGACACGTAAAGCGTCGCAGGCCGGTGCCGTGATGCTGGTGGGGATTGTGTTGCAGCTCTCCGGCTTTGTCTCCGGCCAGACCAGTCAGAGCGAAACCGTGTCCCACACCATTCTGCTTATTCTGAGTGTCGGTACTGTCGGCGTCCTGACGATCGGCTTCTTTATCTCGTTGCGCTTCAGGCTCAACCTGCAGACCCACAGCATACTGCGCGAAGAAACCGTAAAAATGCGTGAAGCGGGCCGCACTGTACCGGAAAAGATCACCCCGCAGGCACGCGCCACCGTCGAACTGCTGGCCGGTATCCCTTACGACAACTTATGGGGAAACAACAATATTGGTTTCCTGAATCGCCATAAAGCGCCTGCGCCATCACTGCCTGCACACCAGGCGGACGCAACGCCGATGACTCATTCGCTGAAATAATAAGGATCGAAACATGACGATATTCCCGGTAAAACAGAGCGCGTTACTGCGCCAGCCCGAATTTCTGCTGCCGCGCAGTCAACTGACGCAGCTGATTGGCAAACTGACCGACAATCTGGTGAATATCACCGACGACAGCGGCGAGTTCTTACTGCGGCTGGATGATGGCCGGGTGATTGATACCAAAGGCTGGGCGGGATGGGAGTGGACGCACGGCATCGGCTTGTACGGTATGTACCATTATTATCAGCAAACCGGCGACCAGAAGACGCTGGCGATCATCGACGACTGGTTCGCCGCACGACTGGCGGAAGGGACGCCAACCAAGAACGTCAACACCGTCTGCCCGTTCCTGACGCTGGCGTATCGCTATGAAGAGACGCGCAATCCGGCGTTGCTGCCGGTGCTGGAACGCTGGGCGGAATGGGTGATGTATGAGATGCCGCGCACCACGCGCAACGGCCTGCAGCATATTGTCTACAACAATGAAAACCACCAGCAGTTGTGGGATGACACCCTGATGATGAGCGTGCTGCCGCTGGCCAAGATCGGCAAACTGCTTGACCGCCAGGAGTACATCGAGGAGGCCAGCTACCAGTTCCTGCTGCATGTCCAGTATCTGATGGATCGCCGCAGCGGCCTGTGGTTCCATGGCTGGACCTTCGACGGTCAGCACAACTTTGCTGAAGCACGCTGGGCCCGAGGCAACAGCTGGCTGACTATTGCTATCCCGGAATTTATCGAACTGATGGCGTGGCCGGAGAACCATGCCACCCGGCGTTTTCTGTTACAGACGCTGGAAACGCAGATTGCCGCACTGCAGCAGCACCAGCATGAAAGCGGACTGTGGCATACCTTGCTGGACGACCACAACAGCTATCTGGAAGCGTCTGCCACCGCCGGTTTTGCCTACGGCATACTGAAAGCGGTGCGTAAGCGCTATATCGCACGCGATTATTTGCCGATGGCGGAAAAAGCGCTGCAGGGCGTGGTGAAACAGATTAATCGCGACGGTGAACTGACGCAGGTATCGTTTGGCACCGCGATGGGCAACGATCTCGATTATTACCGCCAGATCCCGCTGACGTCGATGCCCTACGGCCAGGCCATGGCGTTGCTGTGCCTGACGGAATATCTGCGGGTGTATTTGTAACCGACAGTGCAATACCGGGCGTGCCCAGGTTCGCCCGGTTATCAGCTCGCACGCGGTAAATCACTGAAGCGAGTGGTATAAGCTGGCGACAGCATCTCGCGTTTCATCGCCCATGGCTGATGGAAACCCTGCCCGGCAAACCACAGTTTGCCTTTACCCTGCTGGTTCACCTTATCAATCACCTGCATCAGCGCACTGCTGTTCGCTCTGGGCTGCCACTCATCAAACAGATTGAGCTGCGCCACCCCCTGCGAAAAAAAGTCACCGAGTACCACACCCGCTTTCATATAGCGGTGCCCTTCCGCCCAGATCCGGTCGAGGCAATCCATGGCAACACGAATAATATCGCGCGTATCCTGGCTGGGAATGGCAATACTGCCCTGCGCCTGACGGGTATAAAACACTTCATCTGTCGCATGGGGACTGGTGCGAATAAACACCCCCACCTGGCGGCAGTATTGCCGTTCCGTGCGCAGTTTTTCCGCCGCCCGCTCCGCATAAGCGCAGACCGCCTCGCGCATCGAGGTGTAATCGCTAATACGTGAACTGAAAGAACGGCTGCAGAGGATTTGCTGTCTGGCGGACGGCACATCATTTGCCAGCAGGCAGGGTTCGCCGCGCAGTTCACGCACCGTGCGCTCCAGCACCACATTAAAGTTTTTACGAATAAAGGCGGGAGAGCTTTCCGCCAGTTGCAGCGCCGTTTCGATCCCCATCAGTTGCAGGCGATTGCTGAGCCGCCGCCCGACACCCCAGACCTCGCCCACCGCCACTCGCGCCAGCAACCTGCGCTGTAGCGTAACCCGGGAAAGATCCAGCACGCCTTTTTCCATCTGCCACGCTTTCACTGCATAGTTCGCCAGCTTGGCCAGCGTTTTGGTTGGTGCAATGCCGACCCCGACAGACAGATGAGCCTCTTTCGCCACCCGCTGACGTACCTGCTCGCCAAACTGGAGCAGCGACTGACAGTGACTGACGCCCTGCAAACAGAGGAACGCTTCATCAATCGAATAGACTTCAGTCGCCGGAGCCATCTCTTCCAGGAGGCTCATCACCCGATGGCTCATATCGCCATACAGGGCATAATTTGAGCTAAAAACATGGACCTGATGGCGTTCGAACAGCGCTTTCTGTTTGAAATATGGCGCTGTCATGCTGATACCCAGCGCCTTCGCTTCAGCATTGCGCGCAATCACGCAGCCATCGTTATTACTCAGCACCACAACGGGCTTGCCGCGTAAATCCGGCCGGAACACGGTTTCGCAGGAAGCATAGAAATTATTGACATCGACAAGTGCGAACATGATAACGACCAACATAATTAATACTGTATATAAAAACAGTATTTATCAGATAAGCGTTAGGATCAAGCGCTTCAGCATGCGGAACCGGAAAGTGGCTGATTCTGCAGAAAACAATCTTATTGCTGGCAGAGTCTGCTGCCATGGCGTATTCCCGCCAGTCAGACACCAGCAGCGGCACCAAATTGTTAAATATTAATTAACATAAATCGCCTGAGCTTTTTTTACCCCACCGCTTACAGACCGGGAATAACGATATAAATCGTTATATTAAAATAATTAAATTAGTGATTTATTAATAAGAGAATATTTTTTAACCATATTTTTGATAAATAATTCTTCAGGATTGATACTCACTGGCGACGGGTGTCAGAACCCGGCTCATAACCGATGTAGTTGTTTCCAGTCTCAAAGGATTTCATAGGGGGAAGCAGTGAAAATGCATCAGACATACGATCAATTCCAGATTTTACCTTATCCAAGCAGCCTGAGAAGTGGCTGGCTGCCCGCACCAGAAAGTGATAGCTGGCGCGCGTTCCACGAAGATATTGCACAGCGTATAACCAAAGCCGGTAAACTGGCGCCCGTCGTCCAGGACCTGCTCGATTTTCTGCATAATGAACCGATTGCCGCGTATCTTGTTCAGCAAGCCTGCCGGCAGAACCTCACCATACGCAGAACGCCCGATCTCGATACCGACGGCGTACATATTCCGCGCATTCCTGATGCGGATTATTTTGCCGCGGTGTGTAATGTGCTGCTGAACTGGTGGCCACGTTTCGTCAACAATGATCTGGTCGGCCTGCCGTTTTCTGCATTTACCGTGGGTATTGATCCCACGCTGGCTGGCTCGACGCTGCTCGGTCTGCCGCAGTTCAACGAGAAAATGCGCGCGGTGCTGAACGAGTGGCACAACTACCTTGCCACTCCCGCCTCAGGCGCCGGTTTTAGCGTGGAAGGCGAGCAGTGGCTGTCGCCCGATGCGAAAAAAATGTACCAGTTTGATTTATGGAAAAAGGACAGCGAGAAACTGCCTTACTGGACATCGTGGAACGCTTTCTTCACCCGCGAGTTTAAAGATCCGGCAACTGAACGCCCGATTGCTGACTCGGACTCAAACCAGACAGTGATCTGCCCGAATGACGGTTCACTGTTCCGCTGGGACTGGAAGGTGGCACAGGATGAACCTTTCTGGTTCAAGGACATGAACTATTCACTGCGTGATATTCTGAGTTCATCCGATCCGGCGCAGCAGGCCATCATCGACCAGCACGGACTGGTAGAGATGTTCACTGGCGGATATATCTTCCAGACCTATCTTAACCCTTACAACTTCCACCGCTGGTGGGTGCCGGTTAACGGTGAAGTGCTGTTCGATCCCCTCTGCATCCAGGGGGCGTACTTCAACAAACTGGTCCTGCCTGACTTCGGTGGTGCGACCACCGCCTCACTGCCTTATCTGTGCGAGGTCAACGCTCGCGGGCTGATTGTCTTCAAAACCCCTGATTATGGTTACGTCTGCTGCATCCCGCTTGGGATGAGCGAGGTTTCCACCATCGCCTTTGACGCGTCGATGAAAAAAGGGGCTCAGGTGAAAAAAGGCCAGGAAATGGGCATGTTCAACTATGGTGGCTCGTCGTTTGCCATCATCTACCAAAACCTGCCCGACAAGCAGCTGGTCTTTATGGATGCCAAAGGTCAACACTATCCGCAACGCCCGGTACTGCCAACCAGCAGTGCAGGCACGGGCGGTAATGTGACCAATATTGGCGCACAGATTGGCGTCTGGTATTCGCGTTAAGCGAACAAGGAAAATACCATGTGCACAACCATGATTTTTACCTGCGGCGCCTGCGCTGACGGGGCGATGCGCGTGACCCATTCGGACGATAACGAGCTGTCTGACCAGCGGCTGATCTACGTTCCGGCGCAGGATCATGCGCCGGGCGCGACCCGGGGGGTAGTGGATGGCAGTAATGACGCTTATCCGCGGCTGGTCAGTACGGAAAGAGGTCCGAATTATCAGCTGGCGGACTATCCTGAAACGCCGCTGATTGGCCGGATTCCGCAGGTGCCACATACCTGGGCCTACTATGACGGCAGCTATGGCGTCATGAATGAACATAACCTGATGTTTGGCGAATGCACCAACGGCGCGAAGTTCCAGCCCGGCCATGTCTCGCAGGAGGAAGCCCACCAGAGTGGTAAGCAGTGCCGCCTGTTCTACAGCGCCGAACTCTCGCGTATCGCACTGGAACGCTGCACCAATGCGCGTGACGCAGTGGTGCTGATGGGGCAGCTGATTGACCAGTATGGTTATTTTTCCACTGGCGAAACGCTGCTGGTCGGTGATGAAAAAGAGGCATGGGTGTTCGAGATGTGTGCGCTGCCGGATGAAAAGTATCACTCGGCATGGGCCGCTCAGCGCGTACCTGACGGGCAGGTCTTCGTTGCCGCCAATGAATTCCGCATCCGGTTGCTTGAACCCGGTAATCCGGACCAGCTGTGGTCACCTCTGCTGGAACCTGGCGCGGAAAAAATCGGCTGGTGGAAACCCTCTGACGGGCCGCTGGACTGGCTGCCAACGGTAAGTGAGGGGGAATATTCTCACCCTTACTACTCGCTGCGGCGGGTGTGGCGGGTGTTCGACCGCGTGAATCCTGACCTTGGCCTGAGCCCATGGGTGAATGGCAAAGGCTATACTACCGACTATCCGTTTTCGATCCCACCGTCACAACCACTGCAACGGCGCGAAATCTTCGCGCTGTACCGTGACCATTATGAGGGAACAGAATTCGATTTGACGCAGGGGATTGCCGCCGGACCTTATGGCGATCCGAACCGTTTTATCGGCCCTTATGACGGTGCACAGAACAACGTGTCCAGCGAAGTTCTGTATGGCGCATGGGAGCGGGCAATCTCTATCTTCTATCAGGGCTATATTTCGGTATGCGAAGTACGACCTGATGCGCCGGAACTGACAAAAGGTGTCTGCTGGTTTGGCCCGGATGTCGCTTACTCCACCTGCTTTACGCCTTTCCCGGCCAAAATGGCGTCGCTGCCTTCCTGCTACCAGACCGGTGATCCGCAGATATTCAGCCGCGAAGTGGCATGGTGGGCTTTCGACTTTGTCGCCAACTGGGCGCGGCTGAATTACCAGCGTATGTGCCGCGTCGATATCCTGCCTCTGCAGCGCCATCTTGAAGAGAAAGGAGAAGCCGCGCTTGTCGGATGGGATGCCGCAGCCGGTTCTCTGGACAGCCACCGCCTGACTGAGCTGGCTTCCACGCAGGCTGAAGAACTGGTCGCCCAGTGGTGGCAGCTGGCCGATCGGCTGATTGCTAAATATTCGGATGGCTATGTCAATGGCGGCACCGGCAAACCACAAAACCCGGCCCCCGTCGCCATTGGTTACGCCTCCGAATGGCTGGGTAAGACGGATTACCCGCAGGGCCCGACCAGCTATGCGATGCACCTCAAATAGGTAAAGGGCTTAACCCGGACGCGCCGCTCACCAGCGTGTTTCATCCGCTCAGCCATTGGAACAGTGTAACGTTCCAGTGGCTTTTCTTTATCAGCGTTCCCTGTCGGCTGGCGATACAAATCGCCGCAATCAGTGAAGATCAGGCGGGCATCGACCAATCAGGCGACCGCCGGTTCACTGATCTCAATATGGGTAATGTACATCCCGGCATGCGCCATAATGGCAATCAGCTTATCGACGCTAAACAGGTGAATTTTACCGCGCGCCAGTTCTGACACCCGCGGCTGGGAAATGCCCAATGCCTGAGCGACTTCCGCCTGCGTCATACCACTTTTCGCGATCCATGCATTCAGGGCAATCATCAGCTGAGAGCGGATTTTCATATTCTCCGCGTCCTCATGACTGTCACTGATCGCATCCCAGACGTTATCAAAGGTTTGAATTTTCATTTCTTCCTCTCCTGCAGCAAAAACGTATAACGCTTTTTCGCCAGCTGAACATCAGGCAGACTGGTCGCCGTGGTTTTCTTCTGAAAGCAGTGCAGGACGTACACCGCCTCCTGAAATTTCGCGACATACATCGCGCGGTAAATACCGTCATCATCCTTCACACGGATTTCATTCACGCCCAGGCCAACAGCGGCAAAAGGTTTCCAGTCCGTCGGGTTAACGCCCTGCTGTACCCGATCCAGCTGATGGCCCATTTCCTTGCGGGCATCGTCAGGAAAAGTGCGCAAATCATCCAGGCTGCTGTCCAAAAATCGCAGTAGTTTTCGCATCCGTTGCTCCATTATACTAAATTACGTATAAAATCCAATACACCGGAGCAGATATACGGGCAAAGCGCCAGCGCAGCAAGGCAGCTCAGGAGAGACTTCGGCAGGGCTCGAAAAAATGGTGCAACCCGCATGGGGTTGCCAGGAGGAGGAAGAAGAGAGAACTTACGCCGTTCCCCCTTCAATATTTTTAATCACAAACGTCACTACGCCAAACACATCCAGTCCCTGCTCCATATCCAGCAGAATCGGCATATAGGCGCGGTTCATCGGCATTAACTGCGGAGATTGACCCAGCAGTAACTTTTTCACCGTAAACTCGCCATCCACTGCCGCTACCACGATGCTGCCGTGCTTCGCCTGTAACGAGCTGTCAACCACCAGCATATCGCCATCGCTGATGCCAGCATCGATCATCGAATCTCCCGTCACCCAGACAAAATAAGTGGCGCTCGGATGGCGCACGCACAGCTCGTTCAGATCGAGCGCCTTTTCGACATAATCCGCCGCCGGTGACGGAAACCCACACGGCACTTTTTCCAGAAATAACGGGAGAGGTTGCATGGCTGGCAGCTCGGCTGCGCGTACGATATTCATGATACGGACCTGTGAGATAACTGTATTTATATACAGTATTATCATTTTATCTGTAGTGCTCAACTGAATTTTTACACCCGCAGGTTAGTGCGCTGATCGGACAGTAAATTTAGTGCTCCCTGCCCTCCGGCATTAGCTGATCCCTGACACGCGCAGCAGTGCAGTGACCGCCGCCGCGGAGAGAATGATCACCATCAGAGAAGCCTTACGCCAGGCAAGAAACAGTGCACAACTCACCCCCGCCAGGCGGGCAAAACCGGCAAAGTGCTGTCCTTCGAACAACGTGACGGTGGCCGCCACCGCCAGCAGCAAAGTGGTGGCGGCATCAGAGAGCAGCGCCTGAGCAGAGGCCGATAAATGGACCCGGTTGCCAAGTTTACAACCCGCCAGCCGCAGGGCATAAGTCCCCAGAGCCAGTAACGCAATCCCCAGGATAACCAGATAGTGGTGACTCATTGTGCTCTCCTGCGTACCAGCAATCCGAGTAAAGAAAACAGCACCGGCATGCCCACTGGCAGCAAAGGCACACTTGCCAGTGCGATCAACGCACCCGACGACGCGGAAATCAGCGTCGTCAGTTTTTTCAGCGAGGAGAAAATCAGCGCCAGCAGAATTGCCGGGAACACAGCATCGAGGCCAGTTGCGTGTGTATCCGGGATAAACTGTCCCAGTGCAGTACCGAGTATCACGCCCAGTGGCCAGCACAGCGCGATCCCAATACCACACAGCCAGTAAGCAGCTTTACGCTGCGATGTGGAGGATTGTGCAAGACCAAACACCACACTTTCGTCATTCATGATATGGCAGCCGAGCAATCCGCGTTGTCCACGACCAACCAGGTCGCGCACCGCAATGCCAAACGGCAGATGGCGGGCATTGACCAGAATACCTGCAGCCGCTGCAGCCAGCGGACTACCGCCTCCCGCCACCATGCCGATAAAGATAAACTCTGACGCCCCGGCCAGTACCAGTAATGACAATGACAGTGGCACCCAAAGCGGAAAACCGTAACTGCTCGCCAGCGAACCGTAAGATATTCCCACCAGACCATCCGCCAGGCAGACGAGTGCGATAGCCTTAATCACACCGCCATTCAGTGAAGATAACCCAAAAAGACGCATCATATTTATCTCATAACGAACGAAACTCCATTATAATGAACACCTGAAAATCGTTTTTCAAGTCGAACGAAGCGTTCGATATAACAAAAAGAGCAATGTATGACGCAACCTATTGCTATTATCGCGAAAGGACTGGTGCGAGAACGCCAGCTGGCGGGTTTGTCACTGGCTGAAGTGGCGCGCCGTGCCGGAATCGCCAAGTCAACCCTGTCGCAACTGGAAGCAGGTAACGGTAATCCGAGTCTGGAAACCTTATGGGCACTGTGTGTGGCGCTAAATATCCCTTTCGCCCGTCTGATGGAGCCACAAACCAGTAAAACTCAGGTGATTCGTCGTGGTGAAGGGCCGAGGGTGGTTGCTGAGCTGGCAAATTATCAGGCAACATTACTGGCGACCTGTCCTCCCGGCGCGCGACGTGATATATACCTGCTGACCACCCAGCCAGGTGCAGATCGCTTATCGCACCCTCATCCGCCAGGGTCAGTGGAACATATCATTATCACTCAGGGGCGTGCGCTGGTGGGGCCACAGGAGGCGCCAGTGGAGCTGAATGCGGGTGACTATATCTGCTATCCGGCGGATCAGGCGCATATTTTTAAAGCGCTGGAAGCCGATACGCTGGCAGTGCTGGTGTCAGAACAACAATAAATCCTCCGGGCAGGAAGTCTGGCAACAGGCTTTCCTCTCCCGTCTCCCGCTGCGCTGGCAATTTCCCGCATGTTTATCACACTTAGGGTTATCCTGAACACGTTGCGGAGGCGTTATGGCAACTCACAGCAGTAAAATTGATTTTCCCTGCGGCCAGGTCAGAAAATATCTCGAACCGGGCCCGGTTGTGCTGATCTCATCCCACTGGCAGGGTGAAAACGACATTATGACGCTGGGCTGGCACACCATTATGGAATTTTCGCCATCGCTGGTGGGGTGCATGATCTCTGCTGGCAATCACAGCCATCAGCTTATTCGTGACAGCCAGCAGTGTGTGATTAACCTGCCAACAGCCGATATGATCGATAAGGTAGTGGCAATTGGCAACAGCAGCGGCAGCGAGGTGGATAAATTTGCCGAAAACCAGCTGACGCCAGCAGCCGCCAGTCTGGTGAAAGCGCCGTTGATTGACGAATGTTTCGCTAATTTCGAATGCCAGCTGTATGACGATGTGCTGACAGATCGTTATAACTTCTTTATTTTTGAAGTGGTCAAAGCCCATGTCCGCCCGCAGCCAGAATTCCCGCCAACCCTGCACTACACTGGCGATGGTGTGTTTAATGTGTCCGGCGAACAGTATCTGAATAAGCGTGCTGATTTCCGGCCGTGGATGTTATAGGTCGGCAGGCGGCAGGCTGCTGTCCCCTTCCCCCAGTGCACGCTGCAGGAATACCGTATCCACCCACTGACCGTGCTTCAGGCCAACCGAACGCAGCGTGCCGCAGTGCTGGAACCCCAGTGCGCGATGCAGCCCCAGCGATCCCTGATTGTCGCTGTTACCGACATTCGCAATCAGCTGACGATACCCCTGCTGTTCCGCCCAGCGGATGGCCTGCTGCAGTAACGCTTTGCCTATGCTACGCCCCGTGTAGTGCGGGTCGACATACACCGAATCTTCCAGCGTGTAACGGTAAGCATGGCGCGTACGGTAGAAAGAGAGATAACAGTACCCCACCACACGCTGGTCGATTTCCGCCACCAGCCAGATTAACCCTTCCAGCTGAATCTTCGCCAGACGGCTGGCCAGCTCAGCACAGGAAGGTGGCGAGGTTTCGAAACTGGCGAGCCCGGTGTTGACATGATGGGCGTAAATCGCCTGAATGGCAGGAAGATGACTTTCGTCGGCAGCAATAATATTCACGGCAGTTTTTTTCCGGTAGTTTGAGCTGAAGAGAGAGTAACGCATTCTGACCCGCAATCTTAGTGGCTAAAACTTATGATCCGTATAAGGAAAAGGGCGGATTCAAGTTCGAAGTGCAACGCTAAGCCGCCTGTCTTAACTCTGCAAAGACCACTGAAGGCTGCCGGAACC
>NZ_CBFFRK010000018.1:0-57784 GCF_965644245.1 Erwinia sp. V71 | reverse complement strand
ATTCAGGCAACCGTCTGTGGTGTTTGCAGAGCTAAGATTGGCGGCTTAGCGTTGCACTTCGGAGTTGAATCCGCCAAGCACCACAAGCAAGACAGTACCCGTAATAACGTTCACTGAAATTAATAAAACCATTCACTAACAATCAGAATAATTTTCTGTTAATGACAGGATGATAGCGATGAAGTCATACCCTCTGAAAATAGTTGCTGTACTGGTCGCCTCTGCCTTATTACCCAATTACGTCTCCGCCGCAAAACTGACGGTCGAACAGCGTCTGGAATTGCTGGAAAAAGAGCTGGCCAGCAATAAACAGGAATTGCAGGAGACGAAAGCCGCCTTTAAGGACTACAAACAAAAAACGGAAAAACAGCTGGCAACGAGTAATACGGCACCTGCCCTTGCTGCACCGACTGCAGCACCAACGCGCACCAATAATGTCGGGCTGGTCGGCCATGCTGAAAGCCAGCCAGCCAGTGCCAGCACCAGCTATGTCGTCGCAAATAATGAGAATGGTGCAGCACAGCCTGCCACACTGAAAGAAATCAGCCAGTACGTGAAAGATGATATCGGCTTCACGTATTCTGGTTATATCCGTAGCGGCTGGGGAACCACCACTAACGGTTCACCGAAGTCCTACGCTATTGGCTCACTCGGTCGTTTTGGTAATGAATACAGCAGCTGGTTCGATTTATATCTGAAACAACGGGTTTATAACAAAGACGGCAAAACAGCACAGGCCGTGGTCATGCTCGATGGTAACGTCGGCCAGCAATACTCTTCCGGCTGGTTTGGTGATACCAACGGCGAAAACGTTCTGCAGTTCTCCGATATTTATCTGACCACTAAAGGCTTCCTGCCATTCGCGCCAGAAGCTGACTTCTGGGTCGGTAAGCACCATCTGCCATCCATTGAAATTCAGATGCTCGACTTTAAGAGCTACCGTGTTGATGCCGGTGCAGGCGTCGGTATTGAGAATATGAAAGCTGGCCCAGGCTTGCTTGATATTGCGTTAACGCGTGAAGATCTCGATGTTTACGATCGTACGATGAATGACGACACCACCACTCAGATGAATACCAATAGTCTCGATGTACGTTATCGTAATCTGCCACTGTGGGACGGTGGTTCACTGTCACTGATGGGTAAATATGTGATGGCGAACAAAACGGACACCCAGAAAGATAACGAAAGCAATAATAGCTACTTTGACCTGAAAGATTCCTGGCTGGGTTCAGTTACCCTGCGCCAGGAGCTGAATCGTAAAGGGTTTAACGAGTTCATCGTCCAGGGGGCGAATAACTCGATTGCGAGTAATTTCGGTGACTACAATGCTTCCAACCCATCCATGGGTGTCGGCGGTGACTATTATGGTGACCACAGTGGCAGTGCATGGCGCGCCATTTCGCAGGGTGAAATGTACCTGACCGATAACATTATTATGGCTAACGCGCTGATGTACAGCCGTGGTGAAGATGTCTACAGCTACGACAGCGGCGCGCACAGCGACTTTGAAAGTGTGCGTACCGTGGTTCGTCCAGCCTGGATTTGGGACAACTACAACCAGACCGGTGTCGAACTGGGCTGGTTTACTCAGACCAACAAAACCCAGTCTGGCACCAGACTGAAAGAATCCGCCTATAAAACCACGCTGTATCACGCACTGAAAGTCGATACCAGCCTGCTGAACTCACGTCCGGAAATTCGTTTCTACGGTACGTATATCCATCTGCTGGATAACGAGCTGTCGGACTACAGCTTCTCTGACAATAAGAAAGACCAGTTCGCCGTTGGCGTACAGGCTGAGGTGTGGTGGTAAACAACAACCAGGGGTGCTCAGCACCCCTTTTTTTATGGAGAATCGAATATGACAAAGAACACCCTTGCCCGGGTGATTGCCGCTGCACTGCTGGCGTCTGCTTCCATGGTTCATGCTGCTTCACTGCCTGCTGATTTTCCGACACTGCCACCCCAGGATCGTGCAGTGAAGGACTATGTCACGGGTGTTAATGCCGATAACAGCGTCACTTTCCGCCTGTTTGCCCCCACCGCCAAAGAGGTCAAGGTCTTTACCGGTGCCACGCCGGAAAGCTACGTCTCCCATGCGATGAGTAAAGATGCGGCAGGGATCTGGACATTCCGTAGCGAGGTGCTGAAACCGAATCTGTACGAATACTTCTTTAGTGTCGATGGTTTCCGGTCGATTGATACCGGTAGCGCAAATCCAAAACCACAGCGCCAGGTGAATACCAGTCAGGTGCTGGTGCCAGGCAGTATTCTTGATGTCCGCGCCGTGCCACATGGTGATGTCCGCACCCTCACCTATCACTCTAAAGAACTCAAATCGGAGCGTCAGTTGGCGGTTTGGACACCACCAGGTTATGACACCCACAAAGCGCCACTGCCGGTACTCTACTTTTACCACGGCTTTGGTGATTCCGGCCGTTCTGCTATCGACCAGGGACGCATTCCGCAAATCATGGACAATCTGCTGGCGGAAGGCAAAATCACACCGATGCTGGTGGTGATCCCGGATACCGAAACCGATACCGCCACGACCACGCCGGAAAACTACATTCCGCAGGAGCGGCGCAAAGTGTTCTATCCTGCCAACGCGAAAGCCGCTGACCGCGAATTGATTCACGACATTATTCCGCTGATCTCTCAGCGCTTTAACGTGCGTAAAGATGCACAGGGCCGTGCACTCGCCGGATTATCACAGGGTGGTTACCAGACACTGGTTTCTGGCTTAGGCCATCTGGAGTATTTCAGCGCGCTGGCGACACTCAGTGGTGTCAGTATGGCGACCGTGCCAGATGCTGAAGCCTCAGCACAGCTGAATAAGCCACAGGAAGTTAACCGTCAGCTGAAAAACTTCACCGTGGTGGTCGGCGAAACTGACAGTATCACCGGGAAAGATATCGCTGCCCTGAAACAGACGCTGGAAGAGAAAGGCGTGAAGTTCGATTACAAACTCTACCCCGGTCTGGGACATGAAATGGATGTCTGGCGTCCGGCCTATGCCGGGTTTGTGCAGAAGTTGTTTAAATGACTGGCTGAGTCAACGCAATCATCAGCAACAAAAAGGCCCGCAAACGCGGGCCTTTTCACAGCATCAGCGGAATTAAATCTTACGGAAAATCAGCGAACCATTGGTGCCGCCGAAACCGAAAGAGTTACACAGGCTGTATTCCATTCCCTGCACCTGGCGCGCGGTATGCGGCACAAAGTCCAGATCGCAACCTTCATCCGGATTATCCAGGTTGATGGTTGGCGGAACCGCCTGGTCGCGCAGCGCCAGAATCGAATAAATCGCTTCAACCGCACCCGCCGCACCCAGCAGATGGCCAGTCATGGATTTGGTCGAGCTGACCATCACCGTGCTGGCTGCAGCGCCAAATACGGACTTCACCGCCTGGGCTTCAGCTTTATCGCCTGCCGGAGTAGACGTACCGTGAGCGTTGACGTAGCCAATCAGCTCCGGGCTGATTTGTGCGTCTTTCAGCGCATTCACCATCGCCTGAGCCGCGCCTGCGCCGTTTTCCGGTGGTGAGGTCATATGGTAGGCATCACTGCTCATACCAAAACCGACCACTTCGGCATAGATTTTCGCGCCGCGTTTTTTCGCGTGTTCGTACTCTTCCAGCACGACGATGCCTGCGCCATCGCCCAGCACGAAGCCATCGCGATCTTTATCCCACGGACGGCTTGCCGCCTGCGGGTTGTCGTTGCGCGTGGACAATGCACGAGCCGCGCCGAAACCACCAATTCCCAGCGGGGTACTGGCTTTTTCCGCACCGCCCGCCAGCATGACATCAGCATCGTTATAGGCAATGATACGCGCCGCATGACCGATATTGTGCACGCCAGAGGTACAGGCAGTCGCGATGGAGATGCTTGGGCCTTTCAGGCCATACATGATGGTCAGGTGACCAGCGATCATGTTAACGATTGTGGAAGGCACGAAGAATGGGCTGATTTTGCGCGGTCCACCGTTAACCAGTGAACTGTGGTTTTCTTCGATCAGACCTAAACCACCGATACCTGAACCGATCGCTGCGCCAACGCGCTCTGCATTCGCTTCAGTCACTTCCAGACCGGAATCGCGCATGGCCTGTACGCCCGCAACAATACCGTACTGAATAAAAGCATCCATCTTGCGCTGTTCTTTACGCGAGATGATATCTTCACATTCAAAATTTTTAACTAAGCCAGCAAAACGCGTTGCGTAGGCACTAGTATCAAAATGGTCGATCAGGCTGATGCCACTCTGACCGGCAAGGAGAGCACTCCAGGTGGACTCTACGGTATTGCCGACAGGAGAAAGCATGCCAAGACCGGTCACTACAACACGACGCTTAGACACGTTCGTCCTCCAGGGAGGGAAAATATTGCAACTAGTGGGACGGACAAAAAAATCAGGCGGTCGAGCGACCGCCTGATGGTGTTCAATTAAGCCTGCTGATGATTATTGATGTAATCAATAGCACGCTGAACAGTGGTGATCGTCTCGGCATCTTCATCCGGGATCTCAGTGTCAAACTCTTCTTCCAGAGCCATCACCAGCTCAACAGTATCAAGAGAATCTGCGCCTAAATCTTCAACAAATGAGGACTCGTTTTTAACTTCCTCAAATTTAACGCCAAGCTGCTCGCTAATGATTTTCTTAACGCGTTCTTCGATGCTCATACTATTAAATTTCCTATCAAAACTCGCTTACGCGATGGTTTTCGTAGTGTATAAAAAGTTGAAAAAGATGCAACCAAATCCAGTCTGGTCAAACCACGATTTTACCCTATTTTGCGGCTTTTGCTGCAAATAACGCAAATAATTTTCGTGATTATCAGACCATGTACATTCCGCCATTGACGTGCAGCGTCTCACCAGTGATGTACGCCGCCTCATCAGAGGCTAAAAATGCGACAGCATTGGCGATTTCCTGCGCGTCGCCAAGACGACCCGCTGGCACTTCCGCCAGAATGCCTGCACGTTGATCTTCATTCAGCGCACGTGTCATGTCCGTCTCAATAAAGCCCGGTGCCACAACATTAACGGTAATACCACGTGACGCGACTTCACGCGCCAGTGACTTGCTAAAGCCGATCAAACCCGCTTTTGCTGCAGCGTAGTTTGCCTGGCCCGCATTACCCATGGTTCCGACAACGGAACCGATGGTAATGATTCGGCCTACGCGTTTTTTCATCATCGCACGCATTACCGCTTTAGATAAGCGGAACACAGAAGTCAGATTGGTGTTCAGGATATCCTGCCACTCATCGTCCTTCATGCGCATCAGAAGATTATCACGCGTAATGCCTGCATTATTGACTAAAATGTCCACTTCGCCAAATTCAGCGCGAATGTTTTCCAGTACGCTGTCAATGGAAGCGGCATCGGTCACATTCAGCAGCAGACCTTTGCCGTTAGCACCCAGATAAGCACTGATAGCGTCTGCGCCGCTCTGGCTGGTGGCGGTGCCAATCACTTTGGCGCCACGTGCGACCAGCGTTTCCGCAATCGCGCGTCCGATACCACGGCTTGCGCCCGTCACCAGTGCAATTTTACCTTCGAAGCTCATGTTTTTCCTCGAGTTATTGTTCAAGAGCCGCTGACAGGCCAGCGGGATCATTTACCGCCGCAGCTGTCAGGGTGTCAACAATACGTTTTGTCAGGCCAGTCAGCACTTTGCCTGGCCCCACTTCCAGCAGCGAGGTCACGCCTTCCGCCGCCATTAATTCTACGCAACCCGTCCAGCGCACCGGGCTGTACAGCTGGCGCACCAGCGCACTGCGAATTGCTTCCGGGCTGGTTTCACATTTCACATCCACGTTATTCACCACCGGGAAAGCCGGGGCGTTAAAGGTGATGTTTTCCAGCGCCAGTGCCAGTTTGTCGGCCGCCGGCTTCATCAGCGCACAGTGTGACGGCACGCTAACCGGCAGCGGCAGCGCACGTTTTGCACCCGCGGCTTTACAGGCTGCGCCTGCGCGCTCGACAGCGTCTTTGTTGCCGGCAATAACCACCTGACCCGGGGAGTTAAAGTTCACCGGAGAAACCACCTGGCCCTGCGCGGACTCGTCACACGCCTGCTGAATTGCCGCGTCGTCAAGACCGATAATCGCCTGCATTGCGCCAGTCCCTTCCGGCACCGCTTCCTGCATCAGTTTGCCACGCAGTTCGACCAGTTTGATCGCTTCGGCAAAATCCAGCACACCCGCGCAGACTAACGCAGAGTACTCGCCTAAACTGTGACCGGCCATCATCACTGGCGCTTTACCGCCTTTTTCCTGCCAGACACGGTAGATGGCAACGGAAGCTGCCAGCAGTGCAGGCTGAGTCTGCCAGGTTTTGTTCAGCTCTTCAGCTGGTCCCTGCTGCGTTAACTGCCACAGGTCATAACCCAGCGCAGCGGAAGCTTCACGGAACGTATTCTCAACCACCGGATTTTCCGCAGCCAGTTCTGCCAGCATGCCAACCGTCTGAGAACCCTGTCCCGGGAATACCATTGCAAATTGCGTCATCATAAATTCCTGTTGATCAAAAACGAACCAGCGCCGAACCCCAGGTAAAGCCGCCACCGAAGGCTTCCAGCAGAATCAGCTGGCCACGCTGAATACGGCCATCGCGGACGGCTTCATCCAGTGCAGAAGGCACCGATGCCGCTGAGGTGTTGCCGTGACGATCCAGCGTCACCACCACTTTATCCAGGCCCATGCCCAGTTTACGGGCCGTGGCGCTAATAATACGCAGGTTGGCCTGGTGTGGCACCAGCCAGTCGAGCGCTTCGCGATCGAGGTTATTCGCCTGCAGCGTTTCATCAACAATATGAGCCAGTTCTGTTACGGCAACTTTAAACACTTCGTTGCCCGCCATGGTCAGATACGCTGGCTGTTGTTGATTCGCACGATCCTGGTTCGGCAGCGTTAACAGCTCACCGTAACGGCCATCCGCGTGCAGGTGGGTAGAGATAATCCCCGGCTCTTCGCTGGCGCCCAGCACGACCGCACCGGCACCGTCGCCAAACAGGATGATGGTGCCGCGATCGTTCGGGTCCAGCGTACGCGCCAGAACATCCGCGCCAATCACCAGCGCATGCTTCACCGCGCCGTTCTTCACATATTGATCGGCAACACTTAGCGCATAGGTAAAGCCCGCACAGGCGGCGGCAAGGTCAAAGGCTGCAGCATCATTAATGCCGAGCATTTGCTGAATCATACAGGCCGAGCTGGGGAACGCATGGCTTGATGAGGTGGTTGCGACGATGATCAGGCCAATATCATTGGCATCAACGCCGGCCATCTCCAGCGCACGCTGTCCAGCCTGGGATCCCATTGTAGCGACCGTCTCATCCGGACCTGCAATGCGGCGTTCACGAATTCCGGTGCGTGTGACAATCCACTCATCCGACGTCTCGACCATTTTTTCCAGATCGGCGTTCGTCCGCACCTGTTCGGGCAAATAGCTGCCCGTACCGATAATCTTCGTATACATGTACGCTCAGTCACTCTTAGGTAATACAGCCTCAAGGCGAGCGGCAATTCGTTCCGAAACCTGCCGCCGCACCGCTTGCTCTGCCTGTTGTATCGCCACAGCAAATGCGTGTTGATTTGCTGCTCCATGGCTCTTAATCACAGTGCCACGCAATCCTAACAGACAAGCGCCATTGTACTGGTCGGGGTTGAGGTGACCAAATCGTTTTGCCAGACGATGTTTTAACCAGCGTCCCAGCAATGTCATCCACCACGCCCTTTTGTTGCCTCCGCCCGGTGATTTCAACAGCGAGAGGAACATTCTTACCACGCCTTCCATTGTCTTCAGCGTGACGTTGCCCACGAAACCATCGCAGACTAATACATCTGTTTTGCCGGTCAACAAATCATTACCTTCAAGATAACCGATATAGTTGATATCCGGCATGGTGCGCAGTATAGCCGCAGCATCGCGAATTGTATCAAGACCTTTGCTCTCTTCCTGACCAATATTCAGCAATGCGACGCGTGGATTATCCACGCCAACCACCTGCTCTGCCATCACGGCGCCCATAATGGCGAACTGCACCAGCATGTCGCTGTCGCATTCGACATTCGCGCCGAGATCCAGCACCACGGTTTTCCCCTGCTGCTGGTTTGGCAAGACACTCATTAACGCCGGACGCTCAATGCCGTCCAGCGGTTTTAACAATAATTTGGCCAGCCCCATCAGTGCGCCGGTATTTCCGGCACTGATGCAGGCCTGCGCCTTTCCCTCTTTGACCAGCTCCAGCGCCATGCGCATTGAGCTGCCGCGACTTGTGCGGATCGCCTGTGAGGGTCTGGCATCACTGGCAATAACCGATTCGGCAGGGATAACCTGCAGACGCCCCAGTAAAGCGGAATCAGCTCTGGCAAGTGATGTCGTGATTTTGTCGGGGTCGCCGACCAGAAGAAGGTGCAGCTGCGAATTTGACGCCAGTGCCTGCATTGCAGCAGGCACTGTCACGCAGGGACCGAAGTCCCCGCCCATGGCATCTATCGCCAGGGTCAAACGCGTCAAAGTATCGCCTTGCGCATCCGCAAGAATTACTTAGCGATGACCTTGCGACCGCGGTAGTAACCATCCGCAGTGATGTGGTGACGCAGATGAGTTTCGCCAGAAACTTTATCTACGGAAAGAGTGGTAGTGGTCAGAGCATCGTGAGAACGACGCATGCCACGCTTGGAACGGGTTGGTTTATTCTGTTGTACGGCCATGGACCTTACTCCTATTACTTACGCTTTAAACTGGCTAATACGGAAAATGGGTTTGGTTTTTCCGCCTCTGCAGGCAATTTGCCAAAGACCATGTCCGCCTCGGACACTTCACAGTGTTCAGAATCATGAACCGGAACGACCGGCAACGCGAGGATAATTTCATCTTCAATTGTTGCCAGCAGATCAATCTCGCCAAACTCGTCGACGTTGATCGGCTCGTACGCTTCCGGCAGTGCTTCAGCCTGGTCGTCATTAACCACCGGACTAAAACAATAGCTTGCGTGGACCTGGTGAGCAAACGGCTTACCGCAACGCTGACAGGATAACGTCACCGCAACTTCAACAGTACCTTTCAGTACCGCGAGGCGCTGGTTATCAATCGCGAACGACATCGCACATTCGACATCACTATCCACACTGACTACCGATTCGGCCACACGCTCCACCTGTTCAGGTGTATAAATGCCCTGGTAATCAAGGCGTTTCTGAGCAGTGCGTAACGGATCGAGCGTCAGGGGTAATTTTACCTTTTGCATAGGGCGCGCATATTAACTTTGTAATGAGCCAGAGTCAAAGAAAAAGGCCGTTTTACAGCATCTTTCACCCATTATTCGCATCCAGTGCGGCGCATAGTTTAAAATGCCTGCATCCGATTCGCTATATATTCTGCTAAAAAATTATGTCTGGATTAGTTTTAGCCTCAACATCCCCTTTCCGTCAGGCGCTGTTAAATAAACTTGGCCTGCCTTTTATTACTGCTGCCCCACAGGTGGACGAGACACCGATCAACGGGGAAAGCGCGCCACAGCTGGTGACACGACTGGCCATCGCCAAAGCGCAGGCACTGGCGGGCACCTGGCCTGACCAGCTGATTATCGGCAGCGATCAGGTTTGCGTGATAGACGGTCAGATTACCGGCAAACCGCATACCGAAATGCGCGCCCGTGAACAGTTGCGCATGGCCAGCGGGCAGTCGGTGATATTTTACACTGGTCTGGCGCTGTATTGCGGGCAGCAGCAGGTCATAAAAAGCTGCTGTGAACTCTTTACGGTGCATTTTCGCACGCTGAGCGATGCGGAAATTGCGGCATATATCGCCAGAGAACAACCGCTGAACTGCGCAGGGAGTTTTAAAAGTGAAGGTTTAGGCATCACGTTGTTCGACAGGCTGGAAGGACGTGACCCGAATACGCTGGTGGGACTGCCGTTGATTGCACTGTGCGACATGCTGCGTGAAGCCGGGATGGACCCGCTGCTCTTTTCTGCAAAATGAACCATACGCAGATAAGGCTCAGAGAACCCGCTACTGTTCCTGAGCCTTGTTCAGGGGTGTCGCGGTGAGTCTCGTGATCAGCGCCGGGAACAGGGCCAGCTCCGGAAAGTCGCTGTTCGTCATCCCTGACCGCTCGGCCCGCGCCGTCCATGGCGCGGGACGCTTTCCTCCGCTGGCCCTGTTCCCTGCGCCTTCGCGTCTGTGTTACTGCCGGGTTTCAGGTATATCAAACCTTTTACCATGTCCTCTGGACATGCGTTTCAGGCAGTAGTCCGTGTAAAGAGCAGCATTCGCTGAAAACCTACTTCTTACGCAGCTGCGCCAGGCAATGCTTCAGCTGATCATCAAGCGGCGCTTCCATGCGCATCACTTCACCAGTATGCGGATGAGTAAAACGCAGCGCCGCGGCATGCAGGAACAGACGGTTTAGCCCGGTTCCCGCCAGCTGACGATCAAACTCGCGGTCGCCATAACGATCATCAAACGCAATCGGGTGCCCGCCATGCAAGGTATGCACACGAATCTGATGAGTACGGCCGGTCACCGGGCTGGCTTTCACCAGCGTGGCGTTCTCGTAACGCTCTTCAACTTTAAAGCGCGTTTCCGACGGTTTACCTTCACTGCTGACGCGAACAACACGCTCACCGCTTTGCAGAATGTTTTTCAGCAGTGGCGCCTGCACCACTTTCAGATGCGATGGCCACTGACCGCGTACCAGCGCCAGATAATCCTTCTGCATCCCCTTCTCACGCAGCTGTTCGTGCAGCGAACGCAGCGCCGAACGCTTCTTCGCCACCAGCAAAATACCGGAAGTATCACGATCAAGACGATGCACCAGTTCAAGGAAGCGAGCTTCCGGGCGCAGTGCGCGCAGCCCTTCAATCACGCCGAAGCTCAGCCCGCTGCCGCCATGTACCGCGGTGCCGGAAGGCTTGTTCATCACCAGGATGTACTCATCTTCATACACAATGGCATCGGCGAGTGAAGCGACTTTGGCCAGTTTCGGCGAAACCGCCTCTTCTTCGCGTTCGGCGACTCGCACCGGCGGGATGCGTACTTCATCACCGGCTTCCAGTTTGTACTCCGGTTTAATGCGTTTTTTATTCACACGCACTTCGCCTTTACGCAAAATGCGGTAAATCATACTTTTGGGCACGCCTTTTAGCTGCGTGCGTAAAAAATTGTCGATGCGCTGCCCCGCTTCATCAGCGGAAATGGCAACAATCTGAACGGATGGCGTATTGGTTTTCATGGCGGCGATTCTAATAAGTGACAGAAAATAGCGCCACTGGTTTTTATGTGCTTAACTGACAGTCTGCCCTGTTAAGCAGGTGATATGCGCGCTTTTTAGACGGATTTATCGTGCCGTCAATAAAACACGGATTAAACCTGGAATAAACTTCTCAAGGCGGTAAAAGTAACCTTGCTATAACAAGGTTAGCAATGGAATAATGCTGGTGATTTTCGCGTTGTACCTTGTTAAAACAAGGTCATTCACACCCAAAGTATTAAGGGTGGAGCGAATAAAGGAATTTTGCCGGATAGCGCATACACGCGGCAATGGCGTAAGACGTATTGTGCAATCAGGCATTTAGCGGGCTGCGGGTTTGCAGCCTGGACGACAAGACGGGATTAACTTTCTCTGGTAATTCAGCAGTGGTTCCCTCGATAAAAGCGCTGTTTTTTCCGTATGAAAAACAGGCTGCCGAGATTTTGCGCCCCTTAGCAGGCGACAACCGGGAGGTTGACGACCTTGCGAACAGTCACGGGGCCATCGGTTCACCCTCGTCCAGCGTTACCATGCCCGTAGCTTTGTCACTAATGTAAGAATAATGAGTAAGTTACGATGAAAAGAATGTTGATAAACGCAACTCAGCAGGAAGAGTTGCGTGTTGCACTGGTTGATGGACAACGCCTGTACGATCTGGACATTGAGAGTCCTGGACACGAACAGAAGAAAGCCAACATCTATAAAGGCAAGATCACCCGTATTGAACCCAGCCTCGAAGCCGCTTTTGTTGATTACGGCGCTGAAAGGCACGGTTTCCTTCCTCTGAAAGAAATTTCCCGCGAATACTTCCCTGCTAACTACAACGCCCATGGTCGTCCGAATATTAAAGACGTCCTGCGCGAAGGTCAGGAAGTGATTGTCCAGATTGATAAAGAAGAACGTGGCAACAAAGGCGCTGCGCTGACCACCTTTATCAGCCTCGCGGGCAGCTATCTGGTTCTGATGCCAAACAATCCACGCGCAGGCGGTATCTCGCGCCGGATTGAAGGCGATGACCGTACTGAACTGAAAGAAGCGCTCTCTTCGCTGGAACTGCCAGATGGCATGGGCCTGATCGTGCGTACCGCGGGCGTCGGCAAATCAGCCGAAGCGCTGCAGTGGGACCTCAGCTTCCGTATGAAGCACTGGGAAGCGATCAAGAAAGCTGCAGAGAGCCGTCCGGCGCCGTTCCTGATCCACCAGGAAAGCAACGTTATTGTGCGTGCCTTCCGCGATTACCTGCGCCAGGACATCGGCGAAATCCTGATTGATAACCCGAAAGTGCTGGAGCTGGCACGTCAGCATATCGCCGCGCTGGGTCGTCCGGATTTCAGCAGCAAAATCAAACTGTACACCGGTGAAATCCCGCTGTTCAGCCACTACCAGATTGAGTCGCAGATTGAATCCGCCTTCCAGCGCGAAGTGCGTCTGCCATCGGGTGGTTCTATCGTTATCGACACCACCGAAGCGCTGACCGCGATCGATATCAACTCCGCACGCGCCACCCGCGGCGGCGATATCGAAGAAACCGCGTTTAACACCAACCTGGAAGCGGCCGATGAGATCGCACGTCAGCTGCGTCTGCGCGACCTCGGCGGCCTGATCGTGATCGACTTTATCGATATGACGCCAGTGCGCCACCAGCGCGCAGTGGAAAACCGTCTGCGTGAAGCGGTGCGTCAGGACCGTGCGCGTATCCAGATCAGCCACATTTCCCGTTTCGGCCTGCTGGAGATGTCACGTCAGCGTCTCAGCCCGTCACTGGGTGAATCCAGCCACCATGTCTGCCCACGCTGTAGCGGTACAGGCACCATCCGTGATAACGAATCGCTGTCACTCTCCATTCTGCGTCTGATTGAAGAAGAAGCGCTGAAAGAGAACACCCGCGAAGTTCACGCCATTGTTCCGGTACAGATTGCCTCTTACCTGCTGAACGAGAAACGTGATGCCGTCAGCGCGATTGAAAAACGTCAGGGCGGCGTGCGCGCCATCATCGTGCCAAACGATCAGATGGAAACCCCGCACTACTCCGTACTGCGTGTGCGCAACGGCGAAGAGACGCAAACCCTCAGCTACCATCTGCCGAAGCTGCATGAAGCCGAAATGGCGCTGCCTTCTGAAGAAGAACATGCTGAGCGTAAACGCCCTGAGCAGCCAGCTCTGGCCGCGTTTGTGATGCCTGATGCGCCACCTGCGCCGCAGGAAAAAGCACCGGCACCGGCAGAACGTCAGCCCGCTGTTCAGCAGACCAGCGCGGCCGTCGCGCCGCAGCCAAGTCTGTTCAGCCGCCTGCTGGGTGGTCTGAAGAAACTGTTTGGCACTGAAGAAACCACCAGCGTTCAGACGCAACAAGCGGCAGATGAGAAAACAGCCGCTGACGGCGAGAAAGCACCACGTGGTGAACGTCGCAGCAACCGTCGTAACGGCAACAACAACCGCCGTGACCGTAACGGTGACCGTTCAAATCGTGAGCGCAACAGCGAAGGTCGTGAAGGTCGCGAGGGTCGTGACAACCGCGACAATCGTGAAGGCCGTGAGAATCGTGAGCCGCGTGAAGACAATCGTCGTAACAAGCGTAACGCCGCTCCGGCTGAACCGCGCGATGATCGTCAGCAACCGGTCAATGACGAAGCACGTACTCAGCAGCGTGACGAGCAGCAACAGCAGCGTCGTGAGCAGCGTGCTGAGCGTCAGCGTCGCCGTCAGGAAGAGAAGCGTCAGCAGCAGGAAGTCAAAACAGAACCGGCGACCAGCGAAGAGAACGTAACTCAGCCAAACGTCGACAGCGAAGAGAACGTCCAGGTGATGCCGCGCCGTAAACCGCGCCAGCTGAGCCAGAAGATTCGTATCGGCGCAACTGACGAGGCAGCACCAGCACAGGCCGAAACACAGGCTCCTGTCGCGGCTCTGCCAGCACCAGTAGAAAACAGCAATGATGAGCAGGATGATGCAGAGAACCGCGAAAATATGCCGCGCCGCTCCCGTCGTTCACCGCGTCATCTGCGCGTCAGTGGTCAGCGCCGTCGTCGTTACCGTGATGAGCGTTACCCGACCCAGTCGCCGATGCCAGTCAGCTTTGCGGCTGCTGCGCCGGAAATGGCGTCAGGTAAAGTGTGGATCAACTATTCACAGCCACAGACGCAGGAAGTTCCAGCCGTTGTTGATGCAGTGACCGAACTGGCTGACGAGCCGCAGCAGAACATCGTTGCTGCCGCAGCTGTCGCCACTGAAGCGCAGCAGGCTGTGCACGTCGTCACGCCTGAGCAGGTATCCGATGCACCGGCAACGCTGGTTGAAAGCGAGCAGACTGCGGCTATCGACGCACCGGTGAATGAGCAGCCTGCGGTTATCGAACCCGCGCAGGAAGTGATTGCTGAGCAGACTGCTGCTACCGCACAACCAGCGGATGAAACCGAGGCTGAACCTGCTGAGGTTGCCGAGGAAGAAGCGCGTGAAGCGGTTGCCATCGCGCTGGAAGCAGCGGAAGCGGCACCAAAAGCGACTGAAGAAGACGCCGAGCCGCAGGTTACTGAAGAGCAACCACAACCTGCAGCTGACGCTGCCGCAGACATCGCCAGCACCGCGCCGGCGGATGTCAGCGAAGCCGTGACTGCACAAGTTGAGGAAGTTTCTGCAGCGCCGGAAGCCGCCGCTGAGCCAGCGGTCAGCGCACCTGCACCGGTTGTCGCGGCGCCACAAGCGGCTGCGTCAGGTAACTGGAAACACTATGCCAGCGCACCAATGACCAAAGCACCGGCACCAGAGTGGCAGCCAGAACCTGTGCGTCACAGCAACTGGGTGCGCCCTGCTTTCAACTTTGAAGGTAAAGGCGCAGCAGGTGGCCATAGCGCTACGCATCAGGCGACTGCACCAGCGACCCGTCCGTAACCTGCACTCTCTCCCGGTGACGGGAGAGACAGGAATAAGCCGGTTCTCTGATACTGTTTCTGAGAGCAACATAAAATCCCCTGGCAATGCCGGGGGATTTTTTTTATCTGCAGCCACCTTATCCTGTCTGCTACGGGCATCACCGGACATCTTCTCTCCCATACATGGGAGGAGAATCAGGCAGGGAAAGGAAGTAACCCGGTGTTAATTGTTCCCCTATCCCAACCTTCCCCCGCGTCGCGGGGGAAGGTGCGGTCAGTGCAACCAGTCAGCCAGTCAGCCAGTCTGCAGGCTACAGCCTGGAAACTGATGACTCGCCGGCTCCGCTCACATCACAGGCAAAAAAAATCCCGTTATCCACTTGCGCAGCTAACGGGAAAAAACAAACGTGCCCGGTTTAAGCACGTTTAAATTTTTGAGATAAGGTTATGAATTCAGCTGGAACAGTGACATCTGCGACATACTGCTAAAGGTCGAATAAGATGCCTGCAATGCCGCCTGACGCATGGTGTATGAAGAAATAGAGCTGGTGATATCGGCATCCACCAGATTACTCATCTGAGTGGTGTAGGTCAGATCGCGATCATCACCCAGGCTATCCAGGTTCTCCAGTTCCTGCAGCTGAGTACCAGTTTCAGAACGTACAGAGAGCACATTGTTCAGTGAGTTGCTCAGGCTGCGGTTCGCCTTGTCAATTGCCGCGCTGTACGCCTCTGTCACCGTTGAATCCTGACCATCCTGCGGCACTTTCAGTGCGGCAATCGCATCATTCAGCATGGTGAACAGATCGTTTTCAGCGGTGCCATCATCTTCCAGCTTGGCGGTGCTGGTCAGCGACTGGAAAATTTGCTCACCGGTATGGCTGACGGTCATGGTACGCGTGGAGTCAACTTTCTGCGTAATCGCTTCATCGCCCCCCACATAAGTCACTGCACCGGTGGCCTCATCCTGCACGAAGGGTGCCGTATCGGTCTTATAGCCGGCAAACAGATAGCGGCCATTACCGTCGGTGGTGTTCGCCAGGTTCAGAATCTGATCGCGAATACCTTCCAGCTGGGTTGCCAGCGAGGCACGGTCATCGTCGTTCAGCGTACCGTTACCGGCGTTAACAATCAGCGTCTGTGCAGACTGAATGCTGGTGGTGACGTTTTGCAGCGTGCTCTCTTCCAGCGACAGGTTCTGGGTAGCGAAGTCGCGAGCCAGCGAGTATTGCTTACTCTGCGCCTGAGTCTGTGCCAGCAGAATGGCGTTCGCTGATGCAATCGGGTCATCTGACGGGTTAACCACCCGCTTGCCGGAGGACATCTGCTCCCCGGCCTGCAGCCAGGAAGACTGTGCGTCAAGAATTGACTTGGTCTGCTGGCTGTACATCATCACGGTACTAATACGCATGGTGTTAAATCCTTATTCGTTACTGATTAACCACGAATGCTCATCAGCGCATCGAAGATGGTGGATGCTGTCTGCAACACCTGGGCGTTTGCCAGGTAATACTGCTGGAATTGCTGCAGGTTGACATACTCTTCATCCAGACTGACGCCGGAAATGGATTGCTGGCGCTCAGTCAGCTGGGTCACCACTTCAGACTGAGTGGTGCTGGCGGTTTCCAGTGAATTGGTTTTGTTACCAACCACACTGACCATCTTCGCATAGGCCTGGCTCAGCGTCTTGCCGCCACTGACTAATGATGCGGTTTGCAGATCCAGTAATTTCTGCGCGTTGGTGTTATCGCTGGCACCGCTGTCAGCAGCTGATGCTGCAGCAATCTGGCCTTCATCAGTGATAGCAACGCTCATATTGACGATGGCATTGGACACTGGCTTCACGACAAAGCTGTCTTTCGCTGCCGCACCCGTTGCATCGCTGATGGTGACTTCCAGCCCGTCGAAGCTCAGGGTTGGTTCGCCAGTATCTGCATTGGTGCCAGTGGTCACGGTAGCCGTGGTATTGTCTGACAAACGCGTGACGGTCCAGCTGGTGCCGTTGTAAGCCACTTTATAATCGCTCGCCTGCACTTCGCTGCTGTCGCGGCTGGTCACTGACAGACTTGCGGTGCCGGTATTTTTACTGTTGGCGGTCACAGATGCCGCGCCAATGTTAAAGAATGTGCCGCCCTGTGCACCATCGGCATCATAGCCTTCAGCGTGCTGCGCGTTGAACGCATCCGCGAATACCAGCGCCATCTGGTTCAGGTTGTTACGTGCAGTGGTCAGGTCTTCGCTGCGGAACTTCAGCGTACCGCCCAGTGAACCGGTGGTAATCTGACTTTCCGGAATTTCAACATTACCGGCAGCGCTGTCGACATAACCGACAGTCAGTTTCGATGCGTCAGCGCTGGAATTCATCGCCACCAGCTGACGGGTCGTGTTGCCCGTGACCAGTGTCAGGCCGTTACCGATAGAGATGTTGTAGTTACCATCCTGTTCAGAAACGGTCACACCGATAACATCGTTCAGTTCACTCACCAGCTGGTCGCGCTGGTCGAGCAGGTTGTTTGGCGTTGCGCCACCTGCCGCCGTCAGCTTGGTGATCTGCTGGTTCAGGCTGGCAATCTGGGTGGCATAGGTGTTGATCTGATCGACACTGGAGCTGATGGTGGTGTTCACACCCGCATCCAGATTACGCAGATATTCATCTGTGGTCTTGAACTGGCTGACCAGTCCCTGTGCCTGACTCAGCAGCGTCTGGCGCGCAGACGCATCGTCGGCACTGCTCACCACGTTCTGTACCGCAGTGAAGAAGCTCTGCAGGGTGGTAGACAGGCTGGTGGTTGAGCTGGCAAACAGATCATCAATGTTAGAGATCTGGTTGTACTGCGTCGTCAGCGCACTGCTGCTGGCGCTGGCGCCACGCAGCTGATTGGTGATAAAGGAATCGTACTCACGGTTGATACCGACCACATTGACACCGTTACCATAGTAACTGTTGCCCACCATGGTGCTGCTTGCCTGGCTTAACAGAACGGTCTGTCGTGTGTATCCGCTAACTGTATAGTTACTGATATTGTTACTGGTGGTATTAATTGCCGCCTGTGCGGCTGACAAACCGCTCAGTGCGGAGTTAATTAAGCTGGACATGTCGGTTCCTCGTTTTCCCGTGCAACGCGCGGGCCGGCATTTGACTATCAGGTCGCCGGTGAGACGTTGTTCCTTCTGCCCGGCCTGTAGTTGTTATCGGCGTTCTTAAGTAAAACTTGAGAGAAAAAAATCAGAATAAGGTGCTCAGATCGCTGCTGTAGGCTTTCGCCACTTTGTCGCCCATTTGCTTAAATTGCTGGATCATTCCCGTCAGTTTCTGCGCATAGTTTGGATCGGTCGCATACCCTGCCGCCTGCAGTGCACGGGCACCTTGTTCTGCGGTTGAGGCATTCGCCACCGCGGCATAACGCGGGTTATTACTCAGCAGATTGACGTAATCTGTTAATGCTTCGGTGTAAGAACCGTAAACACGGAAACTGGCTTTCACTTTTTTCGCTACGCCATTTTCATATTCGGTAGTGGTGATTTCGGTTTTCTCACCGTCCCAGTTGCCCGTGGCTTTAATGCCGAACAGGTTGTAACTTGGCCGTCCGTCGGCGGTCATAATCTGCCGCTGACCCCAGCCGGACTCCAGCGCGGCCTGCGCCAGAATCAGATGATGAGGAATGCCGCTCTGCGCACTGGCCTGCTGCGCGGGTTGTGACAACCTGGCAAGAAACTCGCTGCTGCTGCCGCTCATCTCTGCTCCGCCGCCCGAGGTGGACAGCTTCGGCACCGCGCGGCGCACCATACGCTCCAGTTCTGCAGAGGGCATATTGTTAAAGAAGGTGCGATCCAGCGCCATCGGGATGGTTCCGGCTTTCTCATCCGGCGCGGTGGAAGGCATCATCTGTTTCACAATCAGATCTGCCATCCCCAGCCCTTTGGCACCAATTTGTTGCGCAATCTGCTGATCGTACATTGAGGTGTACATACGCGTCTGTTCCGTGCTGAACAGGCCATCCTGCGGCAGTGCCTGACGCATGCTTTTCAGCATCATCTGCACAAACATGCCTTCGACCTGTTTCGCCACTTCTAACGCCTTGCCCTTCGGATCCTGGCTGACCTGATGTTTCAGGTCGTTCAGTGAGCGGCTGTCGTAAGCCGCGCTCATCAGCGATTGCGTATCGTTCATTAGATCACTTCCAGTTTGGCGCGCAGACAACCCGCGCTCTGCATGGATTGCAGGATAGACATCAGATCCATCGGCGTGGCACCCAGCGCGTTCAGCGCACGGACCACCGTATTCAGGTTGGCGCTGGCGTTCACACGCTGCAACGCACCGCCTTCCTGACGCAGATCGATCTGAGTCTGTGGCGTCACCACCGTCTGACCACCGGCCAGCGGCGTATTCGGCTGGTTGACGTTCTGAGTCTGATTCACTGTCACGGACAGATTGCCCTGCGCGACCGCACAGCTGCTCAGTGTCACTTCGCGGTTCATCACCACCGAACCGGTACGCGAGTTGATAATCACTTTCGCGTCCTGAATTGGTACGGAAACGTCGATGTTCTGAATATCTGCCAGCAGACGAACCTGTGAACTGTTATTCGCCGTAGTGCGGATCTGCACCGTGCGGGCATCCAGCGCAGTCGCAGAACCATAACCGCCGCGGCTGTTAACCGCATCGGCGATTCGCTGCGCCATCGAGAAGTCTTCTTCGTTCAGCTGCAGATTGATGGTGTTCTGGGTACCAAAGTTGCTGGCCAGTTCACGTTCAATCGTCGCGCCGCCGGTGATACGGCCACCGTTAAGCTGGTTCACCTGCACGCTGCTGCCGCCTGCTGCTGCACCGGCACCGCCGACCAGCACGTTACCCTGCGCCAGCGCATAGATCTGGTTATCGACGCCTTTCAGCGGCGTCATTAACAGTGTGCCGCCACGCAGACTTTTGGCGTTACCCATCGAGGAAACAACAACATCAATCTGCTGCCCCTGACGACCGAAAGCCGGCAGTTTGGCCGTGACCATCACTGCCGCCACGTTTTTCAGCTGCATATTGGTACCAGACGGCACGGTAATGCCCAGCTGGGACAACATGTTGTTCAGCGACTGGGTGGTGAATGGCGTCTGCGTGGTCTGGTCGCCAGTACCATCAAGGCCAACCACCAGACCGTAACCGATCAGCGAGTTATCACGCACGCCCTGCACGGTGGTCAGATCGCGAATGCGGTCGGCCGATGCCAGCGTACTGAAACCGAGCAGCAGGGAAAATGCTGCACGAAGGAAAAGTGATTTACGCATAGTAACCTCTTAGAACGGTGCCACGTTCAGGAAGAAACGTTGCAGCCAGCCCATATTCTGCGCTTCGTTGATGTAGCCGTTGCCGACATACTCGATACGCGCGTCTGCCACCTGGCTGGAGACAACCGTGTTGCTTCCGCTGATGGTGCGTGGATTGACCACGCCGGAGAAGCGAATAAATTCAGTGCCCTGATTGATGGCAATCTGCTTCTCACCCACCACTTTCAGGTTACCGTTCGGCAATAGCTGATTAACGGTAACGGTGATGGTGCCGGTAAAGGTGTTATTGGCAGATGCCCCACCTTTGCCTTCGAAATCGTTTTTGCCGCTGGCTTCGGCGCTGGCTTTATCACCATCCAGCAAGCCGGCAAGCGCACGTGGTACAGCAGTCAGGCCAACAGTGCTGCTGCCGTCACGGCTGGCGTTAGCCGAAGAACTCTTACTGGCGCTGACGTTTTCCTGCAGCGTGATCGTCAACGTATCGCCAATATTACGTGGACGGCGATCCTCAAACAGTGGCTGGTAGCCGTAGTTCATCGGCATCACCCCCTGGAAAATCGACCCGTTCACCACAGGTGGTGAAGATGGCGTCGGTTGCGCCGTCGTCGAACCTTCAACCAAAGGGGTGCGCGGGATAATGGCGCAACCGTTAAGCGTCAGCAGCAAACCGGCTACCAACAAACGAGGCTTGAGATGTAATTGCTTCGCCACGGAATCACTACCTTTTTAAGAGTCTGTATGAGGGCGGGAGAGATTCCCGCCCTTACTGCTAAGGTCTGCGACCTTATAACTGCGACAGTTTCTGCAGCATTGCATCCGAGGTGCTGATCGCCTTACTGTTGATCTCGTAAGCGCGTTGCGTCTGGATCATGCTAACCAGTTCTTCCGCCACGTTGACGTTAGAGGTTTCGACGTAGCCCTGATACAGCGTGCCCGCGCCGTTGTTGCCTGGCGCACTTTCCGTTGGCGCGCCAGAAGCCTGGGTTTCCATGTACAGGTTCTCGCCCACGCTCTCCAGACCAGCATCGTTGACAAAGGTCGCCAGCGTTAACTGTCCAACCTGCACCGATGCTGCGTTGCCCGCCTGGGTCACGCTGACAGTACCATCACGGGCCACGGTCATACTCAGAGAGTTCGCCGGGATAGTGATCGCTGGCTGTACCGGGAAGCCACTGTTAGTCACCAGCTGGCCGTTAGAATCGGTCTGGAAAGAACCGTCACGGGTGTACGCCGTGGTGCCATCGGGCATCTGCACCTGGAAGAAACCCTGGCCGTTGATCGCCACATCTTTCGATGAGCTGGTCTGTGACAGGTTACCCTGGCTGTGCAGACGCTCAGTCGCGACCGGACGCGTACCGGTACCAATCTGTAAACCGGTTGGCAGTGTCGTCTGTTCGGAAGACTGTGCGCCTGGCTGACGCAGAGTCTGATACATCAGGTCTTCGAATACCGCACGCTGACGTTTAAAACCGTTGGTGCTGACGTTCGCCAGGTTGTTGGCGATAACGTCCATATTGGTCTGCTGGGCGTCAAGGCCGGTTTTTGCAATCCATAAAGAACGAATCATGTTATTTTCCTCTGGCCTTAACTGCTCATGTTAAGGATCTGGTTCGCGCGCTGGGCGTTTTCATCGACGCTGGAGATAACCTTCATCTGCATCTCAAAGCGGCGGGCGTTGGCGATCATATCGACCATGGTTTCAACCGGGTTGACGTTGCTGCCTTCCAGCACGCCAGGGTTTACGCGTACCGTCGCGTCAGCCTGCAGCGTGGCGCCACGTTGCTGCTGGGCCGTCGTCGTCAGGCGGAACATGCCGTCATCACCACGCGTCAGCTCAGAACCTTCGGCCTTAACCAGCTTTAAGCGTCCCAGCTGGATAGTGGCGTTAGGTGCATCGCCCGGGTTTAACGCAGTAATAGAACCGTCTGCGGCAATGGTCAGTTCAGCATTTTCCGGCACCGCAATCGGGCCGTTGTCACCCATCACCGGGTTGCCCTGAATGGTCAGCTGTCCGGTCGGACTGACCTGGATGTTACCGTTGCGGGTGTACGCCTCGGTGCCATCGGCGGTCTGTACGGCCAGCCAGCCATCCTGCTGCACCGCGACATCCAGAGGACGTTCGGTGTATTCCATCGAACCCGGCGACATATCGGCACCAGGCGTTGAAGCAGTCACCAGCGTACGTGTTGGCAGCGACAGCCCTTCAACCGGCACGGCACGCAGCGCATTCAGCTGCGCACGGAAGCCCGGTGTCGAGGCGTTTGCCAGGTTACTGGCAGTCACTGCCTGCTGGTTGAGCGTCTGGCTGGCAGCGCCCATTGCGGTATATATCGCGTGATCCATAATCCAGGCCTGTGTTAGATAATCTGACGAATGTCATCAAGGGTGGCTGTACCCATGGTGCCCAGATCCAGCACCGCGCCATCATCATTGGTGCTCACACCGTTCACCAGCGCGTAGTTCAGCGGCTGAGCGACCAGCTGGTCTGAACCACTGGTTGCGGAAATGGTGAAGGTATATTTGCCGTCTGGTGCGGTAGTGCCATCAGTGAGCGTGCCATCCCATGAGTAGCTGTGAACACCTGCTGTCACCGCGCCGAGATCGATGGTACGAACCACGGCACCGCTGGAATCTTTAATGGTGACCGTCGTCGCAGTAGAAGCCTGCTCCAGTTCCAGACCAAATGGTGTGGTCACACCGCTGCCGACCAGAATCTGCGAACCATCCACCATCACACCCTGACCGACCAGCGTCGCCGCCTGCAGCGACTGGTTGCTGTTAATCTGGGTAGAAATCGAAGACAGCGTGGTGTTCAGCTTCTCAATACCGCTCAGGGTGTTGATCTGCACCAGCTGGGTGGTCAGTTCGTTGTTTTCCAGCGGGTTGGTCGGGTCCTGGTTTTTCAGCTGTGCAACTAACAGCGTCAGGAACTGACTTTGCAGGTCGGAAGAACTGTTACCAGTGCTGCTGGTACTGGTCGTACTGACACTGGTGGCTGTTGTGTCGTTGACGTTTACTGAAATACTCATGGTTATTCTCCGTTATTGACCCATGGTCAGTGTTTTCATCATCATCGTTTTCACGGTGTTGAGGACCTCAACGTTGGCCTGATAGCTACGCGACGCAGACATGCTGTTGACCGTCTCGGCCACCACGTCCACGTTAGGCATCTTCACGTAACCTTTCTCATCCGCCATCGGATTGCCCGGGTCATACACCAGCCTGGCAGGCGTCGGATCATCAACCACTTCAGCCACTTTCACCCCACCGGTTGCCTGCCCCGGTGCAGCATTGACCTGAAACACCACCTGCTTCGCCACATAAGGCTGACCATCAGGCCCGGTGACGCTGTCGGCGTTTGCCAGGTTACTGGCGCTGACGTTCATACGCTGTGACTGTGCAGTCATCGCCGAACCGGCGATATCAAAAATATTCAGAAGTGCCATACGTTATTGCCCCTGCAGGACGTTCATCATCCCTTTCAGCTGACTACTGATCAGCGTCAGATCGGTCTGATATTTCAGGCTGTTATCCGCGAACTGCGTACGCTCACGATCCATATCTACCGTGTTGCCATCAGCCGCGGGCTGATCGGGAATGCGGTACATCAGGTCAAGTGCAGGCTTTTGCACGGTCTCCGCCGGAATATGGCGTGCCGACGTTAACGCCAGCGACATGCCTGAGCCCTGCGCACGACCCTGCTCCAGTGTCTTTTTCAGTTGGCTGGCAAAATCAATGTCGCGCGCCTGATAGCCCGGCGTGTCAGCGTTGGCGATATTGGACGCCAGGATCTCCTGGCGCTGAGCCCGCAGGTTAAGCGCTTCAGTGCCAAAATTGAGCGCTGCGTCCAGTTTGTCGAGCATGCTTCCTCCGCAAAGTGAGAATTTCGAGCTGACAGCATAAGCGTGGGGAGTAAAGAGCTATCGAATGAATAGCGCTAAAAATCGTCGTTATTTTCCGGCTTGACTTGTCGCGCGTACGCGTAGAATCAACGCCATCTTGCTAAGTGGAGAGATGACGATGCGTATAGCAACTCCTTTACTGGCGGGCCTGCTCGGCCTGTTGAGTCTGCAAAGTCATGCAGCGGATTTAACTGCTCAACTGACACAGTTTTTTAAAGCGCGCGATCCTGCTCATGCCGCCGGTATGACGGTGGTGGTACGCACCCCTGCCGAGCAGTGGCCGCAATGTGATGTGCCCTCTTTCAGCCTGCCCGGCAACGCCCGGATGTGGGGCAATATCAGTGTGGCCGCCAATTGCGACCAGAATCGCCGCTATCTGCAGGTACAGGTCCAGGTGACAGGTGACTATGTAGTGGCGAAGCGCCAGGTGCCTCGCGGCAAAGCGCTGGAGGCGGATGATATGGCCATTAAGCGCGGGCGACTGGATACACTGCCATCCCGCGCGATGACCAGTCCGCAGCAGGCGATGGATGCCATCAGCATGCGTGACATTGCGCCCGGCCAGCCGCTGACCCTGACGATGGTACGTCAGCCGTGGCGGGTAAAAGCGGGACAAAACGTGGTGGTGATCGCGCAGGGCGACGGTTTTAGCGCCACCGGTGAAGGCCGGGTACTGAACAATGCCACCGCCACGCAACCGGTACGCGTCAAGATGAATAATGGCCAGGTGGTCAGCGGAAAAGCCGACGCGGATGGGAATATTCTTATATCGCTATAAAAGGCTAAAGCTTGTCGCTATTCTGCCGATAGAGGGATTAACAAAGATATTACTATTTTAATCATCCATCGTCGTGGGAAGTGACAGGAGCAGAATTATGAGCATCGACAGAACTCAGGCAATCAAACCAGCCAGCACAGTTCAGGCACGTGATAACAATGACAGTAGCAGCAGTAAAGTCCGCCAGGCGGACAGCGCTAAGGTCACAGACAGCAGCGCAACACAGGTTAAACTGAGCGAAGCCCAGGCGCAACTGATGAAGCCAGGCAGCCAGGATATTAACCTCGAGCGCGTGGAACAACTTAAAACCGCTATTCGTAATGGCGAACTGAAAATGGACAGCGGCAAAATCGCCGACGCCCTGCTTCAGGAAACTCAGGACTACTTACAGGGTAACTAATGGCTATGAACAGCTTACTGACCGCGCTGGATAAAATGCTGGAAGTCCTTTCGACACTGACGGAAGTGCTCGATGCTGAACAGTTTCAGCTTTCATCAGGTCGCATCAACAGTAGTTTACTGCAGAAAATTACTGAAGATAAAAGTTCGCTGTTGAATACCCTGAACTACCTCGACGGGATGCGCCATCAGGCGGAGAAGGTGCTGGGCATTCAGGCACCCTACGCTTCTCAGGCGGAGCTGGCCCAGCGCTGGGAACGCGTGCAAAAGATGACGCGAAAACTGCATAACACCAATCAGCACAGCGGTCTGCTGCTCAAACAGCAAATAAAATATAACGAGCAGGCGCTGGCGATACTCAAACCGCACCACAGCCAGGCGTTCTACGGTCCAAATGGTCAGGGGCAGGCAACAGCCTCAGCCCTGCCAAAAGTATAATATTTTTGCCGACGGTATAACGCCGTCAGCCCATTCAAAACATAAAGATACACACAGCAACCACTTTATTGCCCCCATTTATGGGGGCAATCTGCTTATCTCCTTCCCCCGCTCATGCGGGGGAAGGGGCTAAAAGCTACGCCACCGTGCGACGGGCAAAATCACGCACCCGGAAGCCCATCAGCGCCAGCATGATAAAGTAAACCCCACCACCGACCGCGCACACCGCCGCCAGACGCAGCAAGCGCCAGGCCATATTGCCCACCGACCAGTCCGGCATCAGCATATTCATCCCCACCAGCGCCGCCGCCATCATCGTCACCGCAATCGCGAGGCGGAACAGGAAACCCCGCCAGCCCGATTGTGGCTGGAAGATTTTCTGCTTACGCAGCTGCCAGTAAAGCAGTGCCGCATTCAGACAGGCCGCCAGACCTATCGACAGCGCCAGCCCGGCATGTTTCAGCGGACCGATAAACGCCAGGTTCATCAGCTGTGTCACAATCAGCGTAACAATGGCGATCCTGACCGGCGTTTTAATGTCCTGCCGCGAGTAAAAGCCGGGTGCCAGCACTTTCACCACAATCAGTCCCATCAGCCCCACCGAATAGGCGATCAGCGCACGCTGGGTCATCGCGGCATCAAAAGCTGTAAATTTACCGTACTGGAACAGCGCTACGGTCAGTGGCTGCGCCAGGATACCCAGCGCCACCGCACTCGGCAGCGCCAGCAGGAAACAGAGACGCAGCCCCCAGTCCATCAGACGTGAATACTCTTCCTGATTGCCGCTGGCAAAACTCTTCGCCAGTGAAGGCAGCAGAATCGTACCCAGCGCCACGCCCAGCACGCCGGAAGGGAACTCCATCAGACGGTCGGCATAATACATCCACGACACGGAACCGGAGACAAGGAAAGAGGCGAAAATGGTATTGATAATCAGCGAGATCTGGCTGACCGAGACCCCCAGGATTGCCGGGCCCATCTGCCGCATCACACGCCATACCCCGGCATCTTTCAGGTTCAGCCGCGGCATCACCAGCATGCCAATCTTCTTCAGATGGGGCAGCTGATAACCCAGCTGTAACACCCCACCGACAACGACCGCCCAGGCGAGCGCCAGTACCGGCGGATTAAAGTGTGGCGCGGCAAACAGCGCAAAGCCAATCATACTGACATTCAGCAGCGTCGGGGCGAAAGCCGGAACGGAAAAACGGTTCCAGGTATTGAGAATCGCCCCCACCAGCGAGGCCAGTGAAATCAGCAGGATATAGGGAAAGGTAATGCGCAGCAGCGAGGAGGTCAGCGCAAATTTATCGGCGGTATCGGCAAACCCCGGCGCGGTAATCATAATCACCCATGGCGCGGCGATCATGCCAAGGAAGGTGACCAGCGCCAGCGCCAGTGTCAGCAGTCCGGACACATAGGCGACAAACACCCGGGTCGCGTCTTCCCCTTGTTTGCTTTTATATTCGGCGAGGATCGGCACAAAAGCCTGCGAAAATGCCCCTTCGGCAAAAATGCGCCGCAGCAGGTTAGGCAGTTTGAACGCGACAAAAAAGGCATCCGTCGCCATCCCGGCGCCAAACACACGCGCCACAATGGCATCGCGGGCAAATCCCAGCACACGCGAAAACAGAGTCATCGAACTGACCGCAGCCAGTGATTTCAACAAATTCATGGTTTACTGCACTTCCTGAAAATAAGCGAGCCGGCGAAGTGAGGGCAGGAAAACGCCACGCCCCCGAAGTAGCGGCTAGTCTACTTTGAGGACGAGAGATACACATAATACTTTGTGCAGCCATCGAAATTGAAGCCGCAACTGCGTTGGCTGCGTTCGCTCACCCGAATCACTGACCAGCGTCAGCTCATCGGGATTCACTCGCTTGCCGCCTTGTTGCAACTCCAATTTCTTTGACTGAACAGCAGATTATTCACGATCGGCGTCGCGCCACATTTTTTCGACCACACGCTGCGCCAGCAGTGCCTGCTCGCCGGAGGTTTCAGGTAAAGTCTGATTTTTCACGCAGTCGATAAAATAACGCGCCGCGCCGGCGAAACCGCGCTGTTCCAGTGTGCTCTGCCAGCCTGGCACCGGATCAGCCGACAGACGACCGCCGGTTTCCTGCTGCCAGTCGCGCATATCACTGACCTGATACACGCCACCATCACAAATGGCGCTCACCGACTCACGCTGACTGCCCGCACGACGGTGCATGCTGGTGGTCACCTGAGTGTCACCGACCGTAAAGTGGTGCTCGGCATACAGCATTTCGCCCGCGTCGTTGGTGTGCAGACAACCATTCTGCAACCGTCCGCTGCCACCTGCCAGCCACAGCGCGGTATCCACCACATGCAGATAATCATCCAGCAGAGTGAAACGTAAATCGTGCGGCCCGACGCTGTCGCTGCGATGTTTATCCATGCGAATCGACGCGGTATTGTTCAGACTGGCTTTCAGCTGCAGATAGCGCGGGGCAAAGCGGCGGTTAAAGGCCACCATCAGTTTACGGCCACGTTTATGCGCCAGCTCCACCAGTTGCTCCGCCTGCGCCAGATGCTCCGCCAGTGGCTTATCGACACAGACATCAACCCCGGCACGCAGCAGTTGATCGACAATCGTGAAATGGGTGGCAGTGCTGGTATGCACGAACACGGCATCGCTCTGCGCCGCCAGCTCATCCAGCGTGGCAAAACATGGCATCCGGTAGCTGGCGCAGATACGCTGCGCCTTGTCCTGATTCGGTGAGACTGCCCCCGCCAGCGTCCAGCCATCAGTATGCGTCACCACCGGCAACCAGGCTTTCTGCGCGATACCGCCCAGCCCAACCACACCCACCCGTAACTGCTGTGCCATCTCAGACTCCTTTTTCCGCTAACAACGCCGCCAGTTGCTGCTTCAGCGCCGCGACGTCCTCTTCCAGCTGCGCCACACGCCCGGCCAGCTCGCTGTCATTACTTGACGACGCCATTGCATCCGCCAGTTCAGCTTCGTTCACCTCACCGCTGAACAGGTGCATATAGCGGCTTTCGCGTTTACCCGGCTCACGCGTCAGGCGCACCACGAAAGGCCCGTCTTCGCGTTGCTGCAGCTGTTCCAGCGTCTGTTCCACTTCCGTCATATCAGCAAACTCATGCAGGCGCGTGCTGCGGGTACGCAGTTCGCCCGGCGTCTGTGCGCCACGCAACAGCAGCGTGGTGACCAGCGCCACTTCCGCACTGCTGAGTTTCAGATTGCCAAATTCGGAGTTGCAGAAACGCTGCTCATACTTCACCACCCGATTGCCAAAACCACTCAGCGTACTGAGCTGATGCTTTTTCACCAGCAGGTCGAGCGTATCCTGTACCTGATTGTCGCTCAGCGTCATCACCGGTTCACGGTTGGATTTTTGATTGCAGGCGGTGACCACGCCATTCAGCGACATCGGATACTGATCCGGCGTGGTGACCTGCTTCTCCAGCAGGCAACCGATCACCCGCGCTTCTGCGGGCGTCAGAACGGTTTTCATTACATAACCTCTTGTTATTGTTGCCCGCGGCGGTCTGGTGTCCATTCCCGGGAGGTTAAAGCCGTCAACACATGATCCTGCCAGCGGCCATCAATCAGCAGATAATCTTTGGCATAGCCCTCTTTCTCGAAACCGAGCCGGGCCAGCAACGCGCCACTGCGCGCATTGTGGGGCATATAATTGGCCATAATACGGTGCATACGCTGCTGGCGCTGCATATAGCGAATCGCCGACTGCAGCGCTTCAAACATCATGCCCTGCCCCTGCCATTTTTCACCGAGGGAGTAACCGAGGTAGCAGGCATGAAACGAACCGTGCAGCACATTGCTGAAGTTAGCGACGCCGCGCACTTCAGTCTCTTCCGGGTCCATCACAATAAAATAGAACGCGCTGCCCTGCTTATGCAGATCGGCAATCAGTCCCAGCCGTGCCTGCCAGCCAGAGGGATAGCAGTGGCTCTCATCACGCACCGGCTCCCAGGGTTTCAGAAAGGCGCGGTTTTCCGCGTAATAATCAGCCAGTCGCCAGGCGTCGCGTTCGTGGACCAGACGCACCACGAGCCGGTCTGTAGTCAGGCGCACCTTGGGCGCAGCAGAACGATAGCCAAACATCTTCTCTCCTGAATTTCACGGCCGATAAAAGAAATTAATTGAAGCAGACACCACGACTTACCTGGCGCAGCTCATCCACAGCTGCGGGCATTTTGGCTCAGCCTGTCTCCACTATAACCGCCCTCACCCGCACGGGTAAAATACGCCGTTATGCACGTGACGCGAAACCAGCGTAACCGCACGATTTGCACCACTACGATTAAAAAATATCATGTCGTTAATGCTGTGAAAACCAGTAACTTAGGAGGAAAATAGACCAACTGGAAGGTTTCCTCTCTCTTATTGCTCAGGAACAAGCATGTCTCGGGTTACACGGGCGCGTCGCCTCGGTCAGTACTTTCTATTATTAGACAACATGCTGGTGGTGTTGGGTTTTTTTGTCGTTTTCCCGCTGATATCGATTCACTTTGTTGAACAGCTGGGCTGGGCCGCACTGCTGGTGGGCATCGCGCTTGGTTTGCGTCAGCTGGTGCAACAAGGACTGGGTATTTTTGGCGGGGCGATTACCGACCGCTTTGGTGCCAAGCCGATGATTATTATTGGCATGCTGCTGCGTGCCGCTGGCTTCGCCGCCATGGCGCTGGCACACGATCCCTGGGTATTGATCCTCTCCTGCGTGCTCTCTGCACTTGGCGGTACGCTGTTCGACCCGCCACGCACCGCACTGGTGGTAAAACTGGTGCGTCCACAGCAGCGTGGACGTTTCTTCTCGTTGCTGATGATGCAGGACAGCGCAGGCGCCGTTATTGGTGCATTGATCGGCAGCTGGCTGCTGGCTTATGACTTCCGCCTGGTGTGCTGGGTGGGCGCTGGCGTCTTTGTACTGGCGGCACTGTTCAACGCCCTGCTGCTGCCGGCCTGGCGCATCTCGACCATTCATACACCAATGCGGGAAGGCATGGCGCGGGTGCTGAAAGATCGTCGTTTCTGCGCCTATGTGCTGACGCTGACCGGTTATTACGCGCTGGCAGTACAGGTGATGCTGATGTTGCCTATCGTCGTCAACAAGATTGCCGGCACACCTGGCGCGGTGAAATGGATGTACGCCATTGAAGCGGCGCTGTCACTGACGCTGCTCTACCCGCTGGCGCGCTGGAGTGAAAAACGTTTCCGGCTGGAGCAGCGGCTAATGGCTGGACTGCTGCTGATGACGCTGAGTCTGCTGCCAATGGGCATGGTCAGCAGTCTGCAGCAGGTGTTTATGCTGATCTGCACCTTCTACATCGGCTCAATTATCGCCGAACCGGCGCGGGAAACACTCAGCGCCTCGCTGGCCAGCGCCCGGGCGCGCGGCAGTTATCTCGGTTTCAGTCGCCTCGGCCTGGCGCTCGGCGGGGCACTGGGATACAGCGGCGGCGGATGGATGTTCGATATTGGCCAGGATTTAGCCATGCCGACACTGCCATGGCTGCTGCTGGGTGGCATCGGATTCATTACGCTTGCTGCACTATGGTGGCAGTTCACCCCGCGCCCGGTGGCGCCCGCGATGCTCAGCGGCGGCTAAGCACGGGTTTGCCGTCGCCCTCAATCTGGCCCATACTTCTCCAGTATGATCAAATGATTGCTCGCGCCAATAGCGTGAGCAACACTGATAAGGAGAGGCTCAGATGAAACTGTATATCTACGACCACTGCCCATACTGCGTCAAAGCACGCATGATTTTCGGTTTAAAAAATTTACCGGTTGAACTGGTGGTCCTGCTCAATGACGATGAGCAGACCCCAAAACGCCTGATTGGCCAGAAGATGGCGCCAATCCTGCAGAAAGACGATGGCAGCGCGATGCCGGAAAGCATGGACATCGTCCATTTCATCGACAAACTCGATGGCGCACCGCTGCTGACCGGTAAAACCAATCCGGCAATCAGCACCTGGCTGCGCCACGGGAGCGAATACATTAACAAGCTGCTTTACCCACGCATCGCGGCCGCGCCGTTTGCCGAATTCGCCACGCCGGAAGCACGCAACTACTTTAAAAACAAAAAAGAGGCCAGCGCGGGCAGTTTCACGGAACTGAAGCAGCACTCTGTCGGACTGATTAAAAAAATCAGCGACGACCTGCGCCAGCTGGATAAATTAATTGTGAAAGCTAACGCGGTGAATGGCGAGCTGTCGGAGGATGATATCCATCTGTTCCCGCTGCTGCGTTCGCTGTCACTGGTCGCGGGTATCGAGTATCCAACACGCGTTGCTGATTACCGCGATAATATGGCGAAGCAGACGCAGATTAATCTGCTCTCCTCCGTCGCACTGTAATTCCCCTTCCCTGTCCGGCGGGCGCTGCCGGACATCTTTTGTCGCCTTATGGTTGACGGGATTCAGTGATATCCTGGTGACTAATGCTGCCCGCCAGGGCAAGCTGGCAGCCGTGAACGTTCACACCAGAGGACAGTTAATGAAAAAGGCATTTTTCGGGCTGATGGCCCTGACTTTTATCGGCCTGCTTGCCGGTTGCAGCAAACTGACACAGTACAGCATCAGCGAACAGGAAGTGAACCAGGCGCTGCAGAAACACAACAACTACGAAAAAGATATTGGCGTTTCCGGACTGGCGAACGCGCATATTGTGCTGAGCAACCTCAGCAGCAAGATTGGCCGCGAGGAACCCAACAAAGTCACCCTGACCGGCACGGCGAAAGTCGATATCAGCTCGCTGTTTGGTCCGCAGCAGGCAGAAATGAACCTGACGCTGAAAACACAGCCAGTGTTTGACCAGCAGCAGGGAGCCATTTTCCTGAAAGATCTGCAGATTGTTGATGTGCAGGTGCAGCCGGAGAAAATGCAGTCGGTGCTGAAAGCGCTGACGCCTTACCTGGAACAGTCGCTAAAAAGCTACTTCGAACAACAGCCTGCCTATGTGCTGAGCGCAGATCGCAGTGAGGCGGAGTCGCTGGCGAAGAAATTTGCTAAAGGGCTGGAAGTGAAACCGGGTGAGCTGGTGATTCCATTTACGGATTAACAGGTTTCACTGCCGTGATCCCCTCCCCCATCGCATGGGGGAGAGGGAGCAAATGGCACCGGGTCGGCAGCGCCCCCATCCCGGCCTTCGCCCGCTTGCGGGGGAAGTAGCCGTCTGAGGATACCTTCCAAACCAGATGTTCCCCAGCAAAACCCCAGTTTTTTCTGCCAGACACTATAAAGCATGTGCAATCGGTTGCCTTTATCCTTATGCTTATATCCCGGCTGAAATGCGCCATATGAATTCCCTTCTATGCCGGAGCACAACTGATGACTGCACAACCCGAGAAATTAATTATCCGCCGCCCTGACGACTGGCACATCCATCTGCGTGATGATGAGATGATGAAAGCCGTGTTGCCTTATACCAGTGCGGTGTGCGGTCGCGCGATTGTGATGCCAAACCTGGTGCCACCGGTGACCAGCGTCGCCAGCGCCATTGCCTATCGCGATCGCATCCTCGCAGCCATCCCGGAAGGCCATCATTTCACCCCACTGATGACCTGCTACCTCACCGATTCTCTCGACCCGAATGAGATTGAGAAAGGCTTCAGCGAAGGTGTCTTTACCGCTGCCAAACTTTATCCGGCTCATGCCACGACTAACTCCAGCCACGGCGTGACCAATATTGCCGCCATCGCATCAGTGCTGGAGCGCATGCAAAAAATCGGTATGCCGCTGCTGATCCACGGTGAAGTGACCGACAGTCATATCGATATCTTCGACCGCGAAGCGCGCTTTATTGAAAACGTAATGGACCCGCTGCGTAAACAGCTCCCGGAACTGAAAGTGGTGTTTGAACATATCACCACCAAAGAAGCGGCTGATTACGTCACGGCAGGTAACCACTTCCTCGGTGCCACCATCACACCACAGCATCTGATGTTTAACCGCAACCATATGCTGGTCGGCGGCGTGCGCCCGCACCTGTATTGCCTGCCAATCCTGAAACGTAACGTGCACCAGGACGCACTGCGCAAAGTGATTGCCAGCGGCAACCCGCGTTTCTTCCTTGGCACCGACACCGCGCCACACGCACGCCATCGCAAGGAAAACAGCTTCGGTTGCGCGGGCGTGTTTAACGCACCAACCTCGCTGCCAGCCTACGCGACGGTATTCGAAGAGATGAATGCACTGCAGCACTTCGAAGCGTTCTGCTCCGAAAATGGTCCGAACTTCTACGGTCTGCCTCTGAACGAAGGCACGATTACCCTGGTGCGTAAACCGTACACCGTCACCGAAAGCATCCCGGCGGGCGACGACACCCTGGTGCCATTCCTCGCTGGTGAAACGCTGAACTGGGCTGTGGAAGACTGATTTATTATTTCCCGCTTGCCTCCCTGAATAATTAACTGTATAAATAAACAGTATATTCATCGGAGGCTCTCATGCGTGTAGAAGTCACTGTAGCAAAAACCACTCCCCTGCCCGCTGGCGCGATCGACGCGCTGGCGCAGGAACTGACCAAACGTATCGATAAACAGTTTCCTGAAATGGAAAACAGCGTATCGGTACGTTATGCCAGCGCCAATAATCTCAGCGTGCTGGGCGCCGGAAAAGAACATAAAGACCTGATCAGCGATATTCTGCAGGAAACCTGGGAAAACGCTGACGACTGGTTTATCACGGATTAACACTGTGCTGGTGTTGCTTGCCGGGTGTCGCCACCCGGCTTTTTTTATTGTACGCTTTTGTGCCTTACGCCCTTTCACGGCTGTATCTCTGGTATAGACTGTGATCGGATGATGACATATTCTGGCGCTCGTCATGCTTTACAGGAGGTGCACCCCATGACAACAGAGAAACCTGAAGAGGCAATGACTTTTGGTGAGTTACTGGAGCTGATCCGCGATCAGCAGCATCGTCTTGCGGTGCTGGAGAATGCGTTTACCTCTCTCTCATTTTGCCTGGATGAAAAATCGAACCAGTTGTTGATTCACAATTTGCGCCTGGAAGCGCAAAACCAGAATCATCATGAACATATGCAACAGCATTTTTCCCGCCTCGCGACTGAGCTGGAAAAGCGTACCGGACTGATTAAAGCGCAGCCGGACGCCACCAGCTGAGCAAAAAACTCCCGTCATCTGCTGCGGGAGTTTTTATTTTTCCTGCCCCCTAAAGTGAATAAGTATTCTGCCGAATATAATTTAACCAGCGATTCATTTTACTGGTTGCGCATTTTTCATCCTGCCAATGCTAAATAAGCTGTTATAATTAACTCGCTCTATGAAAAAAAGCCGCATTGAACCTCGATAAATCACTTCGTTCTCACGAGTAATAAGGGGGTTATAATGGACAGAAACAAAGATGTTATCCAAACACATCCCCTGGTTGGGTGGGATATCAGCACAGTAGACAGCTATGATGCGATGATGATTCGTTTGCATTCGCTTTCTTCGGGAGAGCAGGCTGTGGAAGATGCAGACGTGGGGCAGACTTACTGGCTTACCACGGATGTCGCCAGACAGTTTATTTCCATTTTAGAAGCGGGCATCGCGAAAATCGAAGCTGCAGATTACCAGGAACGTGATTACAAGAAGCATTAATGCAATGCTATGTGAACAGAGGCACCCATCATGGGTGCCTTTTTATTGTCTGCGACTTTTTGCTATTCTGACTGAAACCGATTACAGCAGTGAGGAGCACGGATGGTTTACGATCTCATCGTGGTGGGTAGTGGTTCGGTAGGCGCCGCCGCAGGTTTTTATGCTACCCAGGCAGGTCTGAAAGTATTAATGATTGATGGCGCGCATCCGCCGCACCAGGAAGGCAGCCATCATGGCGAAACCCGCTTAATCCGCCATGCTTACGGCGAAGGTGCGCGTTACGTGCCGCTGGTGCTGCGCGCGCAGCAGCTGTGGGATCAGCTGGAGCAGCTGAGTGGCGAACGCATTATGCAGCGCAGCGGCGTGCTCAACCTGGCCCCCATCGCCTCTACATTTATTAATAATGTCATCGACAGCGCGGCGGAATTTGCGCTCAATGTCCAGGTACTGCAGGCGGATGAAGTGCGTAAACGCTGGCCGCAATTTGAGGTTCCCGATGGCTATATCGGTGTCTTTGAGCCGAATTCCGGTTACCTGAAATGTGAAGTCGCCATCCGCAGCTGGATTAGCCTGGCGGAAAAAGCGGGTTGTGCGCAGCTGTTTAATTGCGCCGTGCATCGTATTGAAAAAGAAGGTGAACTGGAAATTGTTCACACGGCTGATGGCCGTTTCCGCGCCCGTCGTCTGTTGATCAGTGCCGGCACCTGGGTGAAGTCTCTCTGCCCGGAACTGCCTGTCACCCCCGTGTGCAAAGTCTTCTCCTGGCATCAGGCCGATGGCCGCTACAGTGAAAATAACCAGTTCCCGGCCTTTAGCGTCGAAATGACCGATGGCCTGCAGTATTACGGTTTCCCGGCGGACAATAACGCGCTGAAAGTGGGCAAACACCAGGGCGGGCAACCGATTGATCGCCCCGACCAGCGCAAACCCTTTGGTGCCTTTGCCGAAGATGGCAGTGAAGTGTTTAATTTTATCCGCCACTTCCTGCCTGGCGTCGGTGTTTGTTTACATGGTGCAGCCTGCACCTATGATAATTCGCCGGATGAAGACTTTATTATTGATACACAACCCGGCCATCCACAGCGCCTGATCATTAGCGGGCTAAGTGGGCATGGATTTAAATTCGCCAGCGTGCTGGGTGAAATTGCGGCGAAATTCGCCGCAGGACAGCACAGCGAATTTGACTTAACGCCTTTCTCTCTGGCGCGGTTTAAATAACACGCTATCCTGTAAGGCGGCGGTATATCCCCGTCGCCTGTTCCTTCGCCAATAAATATTCCCGCCACACGTTATCGCCCGCGCGAAAATTATCATCGTTACGATTTCCATAGTTATTTTTATCATGATTGATAATGAGTTGCTTTTTGTCCATGCAGTTCTGCTGTTGCGCCACCAACGCAGACCCTACCGCAGATAAACTAGCGTCTCACGCTTACATAAAATGACAATGCACTGACAATTAATTGAACAAACATTCAGTTTTTTAGAATTAGATAAAAACCACCCACTTCGATTTTATCGAACTATCATTGATAGTATCGGAACAAAATGTGAAAAAAATCGCAGTCCTACGATAAAACTGAATTTTTCATGAAAATGTCATTCAAATAAAATCATCAAGATTGATTAATTTATTCTTCGGGTAAACTACTGGTTGCATTTTTGTGTCCAGTTGTACAGTCTCATTACCATTAACGATTTTGCGGACTCTTTTTATGCCATTAAGAAATACATCAACCCGCTTTGGCTCTGTCTCGATCATCCTGCACTGGTTGGTGGCGTTAGCCGTTTATGGCATGTTCGCCCTCGGCCTGTGGATGGTCACACTGGGCTACTATGACAACTGGTATCACCAGGCGCCGGAGCTGCATAAGAGCATCGGTATGGTGTTATTTGCCGTGATGATTATTCGCCTCGTCTGGCGTTTTATCTCGCCACCGCCCAAACCCCTCAGCAGCTATTCACCGCTGGTACGCATCAGCGCGGTTGCCGCACATCTGCTGCTGTACGCACTGCTGTTCGCCATTTTGATTACCGGCTATCTGATTTCCACCGCTGACGGCGCCGCTATCAATGTCTTTGGCCTGGTTTCCGTACCAGCCACACTGGCAGGCAGCGGTGAACAGGCCGACCTGGCCGGTGACATTCATCTGTATCTGGCGTGGTCCGTGGTGATTATTTCCGTACTGCATGGCCTCGCTGCGCTGAAACACCACTTTGTTGACCGTGACATCACCTTAAAACGGATGCTGGGTCATCGCATTGATTAACTTTGTTAAATGGAGAACCGACATGTTGAAAAAGAGCCTCTTAGGATTGACTACTGCCGCCCTGCTGCTGGGTGCGGGTTCCGCCGCTGCTGCTGACTACAAAATTGATAAAGAGGGCCAGCACGCCTTCGTTCAGTTCCGTATTCAGCACCTCGGTTACAGCTGGCTGTACGGCACCTTTAAAGATTTCGACGGCTCTTTCACGTTTGATGAAAAGAATCCGGCTGCAGATAAAGTGAATGTAACCATTAACACCAACAGCGTGGACACTAACCACGCCGAGCGTGACAAGCATATCCGCAGCGGCGACTTCCTCAACGTGGCGAAACATCCACAGGCAACCTTTACCTCAACAGAGGTGAAGAAAGAGGGCGACGAGCTGAAAATTACCGGTAATCTGACCCTGAATGGCGTCACCAAACCAGTAACCCTGGAAGCGAAGAAAACGGGCGAAGGTAAAGATCCATGGGGTGGCTACCGCGCGGGCTTTGAAGCGGAAGGGAAATTTGCACTGAAAGACTTCAATATCACCAAAGATCTCGGCCCAGCATCGCAGGACGTTGAGCTAATCATTTCTGTCGAAGGTGTGCGCCAGTAACCGGCCACTGACGATGCCGGGCGGTGCAGCGCATCCCCGGGCATCGTCACTTGACGGCGGACGGCGGAAATAACACTCTTCTCCGCCGTCCTCCGGCATCAGACAACCGGCTCGGCACCCAGGGGCCCTGCAGCGTAATCTGCGGGAAACCACCCGTCAGAATACGCAGTTCGGCATCACGCGGTGTGTTATCGCCCTGCCCCTGAATACTGACAATGTCCTGCGGACAGGCAGAAAACGCCACATAGCAATCCATCTCCGCACGCAGAATAATGTAATCCCCCGGCTTCGTGACCACCTGCAGGGTTTTCAGTGTGATACCGTCTGGCTGTACCTGGATATTCATAAAAATATTAAACGACGCCAGGTTACCGTGCGGCAGCGTTACGCCCAGTTCCGCCATCCCTTCATGCAGGTTATCATGGCAGTTACGATGCGGTTCGCGACAGCCCAGCAGCTCATAACGGCGCGCATCACAGGCAGCCATAAACGTATCGTGCACGCCCGGCGACGTATCCGCCACCAGTGTCAGAATCGGATGGCGCTGGCTGGTGATAAAGCTGTCACCCACTTTCGGGTTGAGGCGCTGGTTCCAGACACGCGTCGCCTCCATAGACATATATTCCGTCACATCCTGCGCATTATATGCCCAGCAGTCGACCACCTGCGTGCCATGCAGGTTGATCACCTGCACGGCTTCACCTTTCTGCAGGCGCACTGCTTTGCCGAAGCGCGCCGGAACAGTTACCACCTCACGTTGCTGAAATTCAGCCGACATGTTTATTTCTCCTGGTTAAAGCAGCATGCCGCGACGATAACGCGTCATGCGGGATTCAAGAAGGCGAGCCAGCCAGTCAATCAGACTGTTCAGCAGCCAGTAACAGAGCGCCACCGTCAGATAAATTTCCAGCGGCGCATAGGTTTCGGAAATCGCCTGTTTTGCCGCGTACATAAACTCCTGCACCGAGATAATCGACAGCAGCGCGGAGTCTTTGATCAGGCCAATCATCAGCCCCACCAGAGGCGAGAGCATTTGCGGTAAGGTCTGCGGCAGCACCACATCGCGCAGTTGCTCACTGCGGCTCAGCCCGAGTACCCGGCAGGCTTCCCACTGCCCTTTCGGCAGCGCCTCAATCGCGGCGCGGATCACCTGCGCAATATAAGGCGCGTAGTAGAGCGTTAGCGCCAGCACTCCGACCAGCGGTGAAGAGAGCGTGATGTCATATTCCGGCAGCACAAAATAGAGCAGGTAGATCACCACCAGCAGCGGTAGTGCCTGGGTCAGATTGCTGTACCCGTGCAACAGCCGCAGCCACAAGCCCCGCGCCCGCATCAGCGCCACCGCCATCGCTGCGCCCGACAGTAACGCACAGAGTGCGGCGACCACACAGAGTTGCAGCGTCGCCACCAGCCCTTCGCCGAGTGAAGGCAGCGAGTGAATTATTGCCTGCCAGTCCATCATGCCAGCCTCCGTTTCGCTTCCAGCCTGCGTGCGGTGGCAATCAGCGGCAGCGCGATCAGCAGATACCCCGCCGCCACCAGCAACAGCACCTGCGTCGCTTCATAGGTACGGGCAATCACGATCTGCCCGGCATAGGTCAGCTCCGTCAGCGCCACCACGGACGCCAGTGGCGTGGTTTTCAGCAAAATGGTGAACTCATTGACCAGCATCGGCAGGCTGGCGCGCATCACCTGAGGGTTAATCACATACCACCAGGTCAGCATACGGTTCAGCCCCAGCGTGCGGGCGGCTTCCAGCTGACCACGCGTGACCAGCGAGCGGTTAACGCGCAGAATTTCCGCCACATACGCCCCGCTGTTCAGACCAATCGCCAGCACCGCCGCCAGCATTGGCTGGCCGCCGAGGCCCAGGAAAGGCAGGGTAAAAACACCACAAACAGCTGGACCATCGCTGGCGTGCCACGCATCAGGCTGACATACACCCTGCCGATCGCCCGCCAGATCCAGGAGCGACGCAGCTGCAGAAAGCACCCCAGTTGCCCCATCGCCACACTCACCAGCGAGGCCAGCAGGGTTAACAGCAGCGTCATCAGCAGCCCGTGCCCCAGTTCCGGCAGTGCCGCCAGTACCTGTTGATCCAGCCCCATGCCTTTACTCCGTACTGAAGCCTGTCAGGTTCTCCGCCACTGAGAGTCGCAGCGGCGCAGGCCGATCGTTCCCCTCAATACCGGTGTTACAGGCCGAGACAATGAATTGCGTATCCATCACCACCCGGCAGGTGATGCTGTCGCCGGCTTTGGTAAGGTTGCTTTCCGGCAGAATCTCCCCTGCCCGCGTCAGCTGCACATGCATAAACAGGTTGATCGGGTCCGGCAGCTTTGGCACCGTCATGCCAAGACGAGCCAGTTCGCCACTGACGGCTTCAACACAACCTTCACCGTGGTAACCACGCTCGGCGAGAAACGCCCGCGTTGAGCCTGGCAACAGCAGGTCGTGACGTTTCACGCTGTCTTTACCCAGCACCATCATCGGGCGGCGGCGGTTATTCACCAGCCGCATCCCCGAACCCAGCAGATAGCTGTTACTGAACACGCGTGTGTGATGTACCGACAGCCACACTTCCGGGTCCTGCAGACTGAAACCAAACAGTGATGCCACTGCCCCGTCACCAAGCGCCGTGATACGCAACAGCTGACCACGCAGCACACGAATCGCTCCGACACTGCCCGCGGCGACATCGACCGTATCCGCCAGTGAGCGTTGTTCTGTTTCCAGCCAGGCGTCACGCATTAACAGCATGATGCAACTCCTCTGCGTGATGGTGATCGCTGACGCGAATATCGATTGGCGTGACCTGCAAACCGTTACCCGGAATGATGTCCTGCGGGCAGGAAGAGACGGCACAAATCAGGTCGCACAGCGCTTCAAATACAATAGCGTCCCCCGCTTTGCTGTGTGGATCGGTAACCTCCATCCGCCCATCTGCCGTCACCGGGCCGTTCTGAAACAGATTGAACGGCTCCGGCAAGCTGAAGTAGGTGACGCCGTGCGCTTTCATGCCTTCCAGCAGATTGTCCACGCAGTTGCGATGACCATCGACGCCGAAATCGACACTGAAACGCGTGCGGTCGCAAGCCGGTACGTTGGCATCATGAATGCCAATGGTATCGGCAATAATGCGCAGCATTGGGCGGTTTTCGCTCGACCACAAGGCATCCCCTGGCTTAAAAAACAGTGAACGCAGGTGCTGACGGGTGTGTACTGGCGACAGCTTCTCGTTCAGGTTGTCCGCATTGACCGCGACGAAATCCGCGGCCTGCTGCCCTTCACTGTCAATGACGGTAATAAACTGCCCTTTACGCACCAGGAACGTTTTCCCGTGGCCCGCAGGCACCGTCAGGTTTGACTGGCACATAACTACTCCTTGGGAATGAAATCGCTGGCGGGTACGGTAAAGGTGGTGCCCAGATACTGCTGCTGCAGCTTGCCGAGCTGACCACTGCTCTGCAGCGCGAGAATATGATCGCTCAGCGCTTTATTCAGGCTGCCGTCTTCTTTGCGTGTCGCCCAGCCCATCCACTGTGCAGGCCCGACTTCACCCACCTGCGCCACTTTTTCTAGATATTTCTTCACCACTGGCGCCAGCACTGAAATATCGTCATAGACGAAGTCCGCACGTTTGGTCATCAGGGTGCTGACGGTCTGATCGAGCGAGTCAACGCTGATGATCGTGATCGGCTTTTTACCCGCCTGTTTCAGCTGCTCATTAAAGCCTTTCAGCAATTGCTCCGGCACACTGGCGACTTTTACCGCGCCACGCAGGCCAGACAGGCTTTCCGCACTCAGCGTTTTACCGCTGAAGGTTTTCACTTCATCTTCCCGTACCAGCACGCCGTTAACCGTTTTGCTGTAAGGCACGGTAAACAGCACTTTCTTCGCGCGCTCTGCCGTGACGTTCAGTGAAGAACCTTCAGCATTGAACGCGCCGGAAATCAGTCCGGGCAAAATGCCGCTGAACGCCGTTTTCTGAAATTCCAGTCTCACGCCAAGATCGCTGGCTAAGGAGCGCATGATTTCCACGCTGTAGCCAATAATTTCGCCTTTATCATCGGTGTATTCGTAAGGCGGGAACGTCGGGTCAATGCCGACCGTGAGTTTGCCGCTGCTTTTGATATCAGCCAGCGTATCTGCGTAAGCCTGAGTGCCGACGGTGAGTAATGCGGCGATAAGCCATGCTGTTTTTTTCATTGTGGTATTCCCCTGGTGTTGGTGAAATCTCTTTTTCTACAGAGCATTTCTTGTGCCAGTTTTTTCACCACCGCAACCAGCCATGGCGGAGAAAACCCTTTTTCTCCATAAAATCATGAAGAAACAAATGTTTCTTTAAATTAATTATATTTTTCTCACATTTCACAAAAGCAGGCGAACCCGTATCCCGCGATCAACAGGGCGCACCATTATGGGGAGAGTGCTGGCGCAACATGCGCCAGCGCGGGGCATTATTCGAGTTCGTCGAGAGACTGGTGCAGGGCTTCAACCTGCGCGAGATAATCATTGCTGGCTTTGCCCATCTGGCGCGCCACCAGCGAACAGAGCAGATTGCAGACACCGGAAAGTGCCACCGTGCTGTCAAAAATCAGCGTGCTGTCGGTATGACAGCGAATTACCCACTGCGCGTGGCGCGCGGGTTTGCCGGACAACACATCGGCCAGATAGAGCATGGGAACCTGGCGTTCCGCCAGTACCCCCATCGCGGCATCCAGCGCGGGCATGCGCCGACGCAGCCCGACACAGATGGCCATATCCTGCGGTCCCAGTGCCGCCAGATGCTCCGCCAGCGAATCCCCCGGACGCGGCAGCAGCCGCACATCAGGATGAATATGCACCAGGTCGCGATAAATCAGCTGGGCGATAGTCTGGCTGTGCCGCCAGCCCATCACCACCACACGTCTTGCCTGCGCCAGTGCATTGACGGCACCCTGCAGCTCTGCACTTTCCAGATTGCGGTAGCTGTTGACGATGTTGGCGATCTCTTTTTCCAGATGCTGCTGCATCACCGCATCCAGCGGGGAAGCGCTGGACAGCGGCTGCAGATAGAGTGGCGATCCGCTGCTCTGCATCTCACGCGCCTGACGGCGTGCAGTATCGTAACTCTCATAGCCCAGATGGCGGAAAAAACGGGTGGTGGTGGCTTTAGAAACGCCCGCGCTTTGTGCCAGTTCAGTGGCGGTATTCATCGCCAGCTGGCCGGGCGCCGCAAGCAGAATATCGGCCAGCCGCTGTTCATGGCTGGAAAGTTGCTGCCAGTGCTGGCGGATTCGGCCTTCTAACGAGGCGGCTTTTGCGCTCATGGCGGTTCCCTGCGAAGAAAAATCTCATCCTGCACAGAGCGTGCCGGGATGTCACCATGATTTTGTATTTTATTGCTGATGAGGGGGACTGCCACCGATGGCAACGGCGATATCACTCTCGCCGCAGCCATCGGTGACGGCAGGCCAGTCGTGAACTTATTCCGGGTCGGGGATCTGCAGCGTGCTGTTCAGCAGGCCGCGTGACTTATTGAAAATTTTATTCCCATTTTCACGTCCGGCACGGCGGGCGCGCTGCTCTTCCGGTGACAGCACCAGCTCTTCCATACACTGCGGACTGCAGCAGTGCTGGTATTTCTCGGCACAGCTCGGACACTGGATAAACAGCAGATGGCAGCCATCGTTTTTGCAGTTCACATGCGTATCACACACCGCGCCGCACTGATGGCAGTTCGCAATCACATCATCCGAAATGCGCTCACCCATACGTTCGTCAAACACAAAGTTCTTGCCTTTAAAACGCACCGGCAAACCCTGTTCGCGCGCGCGACGGGTGTACTCAATAATCCCGCCTTCGATATGGTAGACATTCTCAAAACCGTTATGCAGCATCCAGGCGCTGGCCTTTTCACAGCGGATACCGCCGGTGCAGTACATGACGATTTTCTTATCTTTGTCTTCCTGCAGCATATCAACCGCCATTGGCAGCTGATCGCGGAAGGTATCCGCCGGAATTTCCAGCGCATTATCGAAGTGGCCCACTTCATATTCATAGTGGTTGCGCATATCGACGAACACCGCATCCGGGTCATCGAGCATGGCATTCACTTCGTCCGCCTTCAGATAAGCGCCGACATTGCTGGCGTCGAACGAGTCATCATCAATACCGTCCGCCACAATACGCTCGCGCACTTTCAGGCGCAGAACCCAGAAGGATTTGCCGTCATCATCCAGCGCAATATTCATGCGCAGATTATTCAGTGCCGGATCAAACGCATACAGCGCGTCTTTCATCGCGTCATAGCGGCTCTGCGGCACGCTGATTTGCGCATTGATACCCTCTTTCGCGACGTAAACGCGACCAAACACGTTCAGGGCGGTAAAGGTCTTCCACAGGGCATCACGAAACGCTTTTGGATCGGCAATGGTGAAGTATTTATAGAAAGAGACTGTGGTGCGCGGCTCGGTTTCAGCCAGCATACGCGCCTTCAGCTCTTCATTGGACACAAGGTTATGTAACACTGGCATGGTGTTTTTTTCCTGTAAACAACTGAGAGAAATTTAGCGGCGACATAATACCTGATTTCGCCCAAATTGATAGCACAACGGCTGATTTCCCTGCCATATTCAGTGGCCAGTAACACTGCGCTGACTCACAAAATCCGTCAGTTATTTCAGTCTGGGACCCAAAAATGGCACAATAGGCCATAATCAACAGAATGAATGAAAGCCATAATAACGGCCTGGACAATTTTTACTGGAAAAACATGACTCAACTGCCACAATTTTCTCGCGAATTATTGCACCCGCGTTACTGGCTCAGCTGGATCGGCATTGTACTGCTGTATCTGATAGTGTTACTTCCCTATCCGGTTTTGTACTACACCGGCTGCGGTCTGGGCCGGTTATCGATGCGTTTTCTGAAACAACGCGTGGCTGTTGCACGCCGCAATCTGGAACTCAGTTTTCCCACGATGCCGGAAGCAGAGCGTGAAGCGATGGTGGTGCGCAACTTCGAATCCGTTGGCATGGGCCTGCTGGAAACCGGAATGGCCTGGTTCTGGCCGGACTGGCGTATCAAACACTGGTTTAGCGTTAGTGGTCTTGAACATCTTGATCGCGCCCGTGAGCAGCAAAAAGGCGTGCTGCTGATCGGTATGCACTTTCTCACCCTGGAACTGGGTGCACGTATTTTTGGTATTTATAACCCAGGTATTGGCGTTTACCGGCCGAACGACAATAAGCTGCTCGACTGGCTGCAAACCTGGGGACGTATGCGCTCCAACAAAAGCATGCTGGACCGCAAAGACCTGAAAGGCATGATCCGCGCGCTGAAGAATGGCGACATTATCTGGTATGCCCCGGACCATGATTACGGCCCACGCAGCAGCGTATTTGTGCCGTTCTTTGGTGTTGAAAAAGCCGCGACGACCAAAGGCAGCTATCTGCTGATCCGCAGTGCCAGCCCGGCGGTGATTCCGTTTGTGCCGCGCCGCCTGCCGCATGGTAAAGGCTATGAAATGATCATTATGCCAGACGTGACAGATATGCCGCTGGATGATGAAATCGTTACCGCCGCACGGATGAATAAAGTGGTGGAAGAAGGCGTGCTGATGGCGCCGGATCAGTATATGTGGCTGCATCGCCGCTTTAAGACGCGCCCGGAGGGCGAGGCGTCATTGTACTAATTTGCCGATCATCACGATACAAATCGCCTCACGTGCAGGCAGCACCGTACAATCCCCTCCCCCACATTGTGGGGGCGGGTCAGGGAGGGGAAACAGGCAACCCGGGCCGTTAATTCCCTCATCCCAGCCCACATTGTGGGGGAAGGAGCAGCTGCAAACCCGTATAGAAACCCCCACCTTTGCTGCCCGTTTCATATCTATTGCCACTTTACGCCCTTGTAATCAACACACCAGTCGCTAATATAGTTAGCCTGCTTATAATGCATAAAGGAAGCCGCACTCATGTCGGCGGACGACGAACCGGTTAACTGGATACGCAATCTCTATATTGCCTGGCTGGGCTGCTTTCTCACCGGAATGGCTTTCAGCCTGGTGATGCCTTTTCTCTCCCTGTATGTCGAAGTGCTGGGCGTCACTGACCCGCAACAGCTGAATATCTGGTCCGGTCTGGTGTTCAGTATTACCTTTCTGTTCTCTGCTATCGCGTCCCCGTTCTGGGGCGGGCTGGCTGACCGTAAAGGACGCAAAATCATGCTGCTGCGCTCAGCGCTGGGCATGGCGGTGGTGATGCTGCTGATGGGATTTGCCACCAATATCTGGCAATTACTGGTACTGCGCGCCCTGCTGGGACTGCTCGGCGGCTTTGTGCCCAATGCCAATGCCCTGATCGCCACGCAGGTGCCGCGCCATAAAAGCGGCTGGGCGCTGGGCACACTGTCGACCGGCGCCGTCAGCGGCGCGCTGATTGGTCCACTGATTGGCGGCCTGCTGGCAGATACCTTTGGCCTGCGCATGGTGTTTTATATCACCGCCGGTGTGCTGTTTCTCTGCTTTATCATCACTCAGTGCTTTGTGCGCGAATCGTTTATTCCGGTGCAGAAAAAAGACATGCTGCATATGCGTCAGGTGTTTTCATCACTGAAAAATCCCCGGCTGGTGCTGGCGTTGTTTGTCACCACCATGATTATTCAGATTGCCACCGGTTCCATCGCCCCCATCCTGACGCTGTACGTCCGCGAGCTGGCAGGCCATACGCAAAACCTGGCGTTTATCAGCGGCATGATTGCCTCGATACCGGGTGTGGCAGCGCTGATCAGTGCCCCACGGCTGGGTCAGCTGGGCGATCGCATAGGCCCGGAACGTATCCTGATTGCTATGCTGTTGATCTCCGTTCTGCTGCTGATCCCGATGTCGCTGGTACAGTCGCCGCTGCAGCTGGGGATTCTGCGTTTTCTGCTCGGCGCTGCAGATGGCGCGCTGTTGCCCGCGGTACAGACCCTGCTGATTTATAACGCCAGCAATAAAGTCGCCGGGCGACTGTTCAGCTATAACCAGTCGTTTCGCGATATCGGTAATGTATCGGGGCCACTGATGGGGGCGGCGGTGTCGGCTAACTGGGGGTTCCGCGCGGTCTTTCTGGTCACCGCGCTGGTAGTGCTGTTTAACGCACTTTATTCCTGGCTGACACTACGCCAGGCGGGGCAACCAGAGACAGCAAGCAATCTGACGGAAGAGTAAAACGGGCAGGAAACAGAAAATAAACGGGGGCATCGCGCCCCCGGATTATTTCAGGATAATGACTTTGTCGTAACCGCCGCTGTCACTGTCGATATGGGTTTTAGCATCCATATGCTCGTGCAGCACTTCATCAACGATCTGATTAAAATGCTCGCAGCGGGAGCCTTTCTTGCGTGTGATAGTCACCATGGATTGCGACTCTTCGACATGGTGATACGCTGATTCCTTCATGTAGTTCATCGTAGTACCCTCAACAATATTGTTGTAATGATAGTATCATTACGGATTGTACGGGGAAATGCACTGCGTCAAATTCTGAAAGAGTAGTGGTTTCAGGGGATTAACGGGCAAAAGCCGCCCTGACAGGCACGCTGTTTTTCTCTCCTCAGGCGAGGGTTACGGGGCATATTTTTTGTGCCCTGCATGCCCATACTGTTCATCCTTTTCTCCTGCGCATCTGAATATAAAGACAGGCTGCACGCCTTATTTAACACGCTGATCGGCCGGGATAAAAAAACATCCTTCATCCGCTTTACTGCCAGCATCTTCGACTATTCTTTTCTGACACCCCGTTACACTGTAAGGAGGCTCAGATGTCACTGTTTTCTACTCTGGAAGAAGCCATTGATAACGCCCGTGAAGAGTATCTGGCGAACAACCCGGATATCGCGGAAGATGACGCGGCGGTCAGCCAGTTCGCCCTGCAAAAATATGTGATGCAGGATGGCGAAATTATGTGGCAGGCTGAATTTTTCACCGACGAAGATGAAGAAGGTGAATGTCTGCCGATACGCAACGGAGAGGCCGCCCAGATGATTTTTGATGGTGACTTCGATGAACCCGATCTGCGCCAGGAGTGGCAGGCGGAAAATACCTTATATGAATGGGATGAAGGTGAATTTCAGCTGGAGCCGCCACTGGACAGTGAGGAAGCTCGCGCCGCCGCAGAAGAGTGGGAAGATGACAACACCGACGCCGACAATCAGTATGATGAGCGCGAACGCTAATTACTCATAAGGGCCGTGTTTCATATCCACCGGCAGCAGCAGCGTATCCGCCACCAGCGACAACGGCAGATCGATAATCGTCAGAAAGCGCCATGGGGTGTCACGCACATCCCAGCGCACACCTGGATAATACTGATGTCCCTGCCCCTGACCTGCAACCGTGCGGCTGATAATACTGCCACATCCGCTTAATGCCACTACGCAAAGAGCTGTCACCGCCAGCCGGCCAATTTTCGCTATCATGCCTGTTCTCGTGTTTGTTACCGGCGCGTATTCTACCGTGCCAGCGACGGCAAACGCGCGCAAATTCTCTGTAAATGTAGCGTAAAAAAGGCGGCATTTCTGCCGCCTTTGCGCGTCCGTCTTGATGAACGCCATATTTGTCGCCACACCGCTGATGCCGTATGGCGAGAGATTACAGCCTTGCTTTGTCCACCGGCTGCAGCGCCAGCGGATTCAGTTTCATGGCATGGTACTGTTCGAACCAGTCATGATACTTATCCGCATTCTGCCACAGGTGGAAATGCAGACGCGCCAGTGTAACCGGATCGCTCAGCAGTTGCAGACGCTGATCGCGACTGAGTTTCGCCGGTGCATCGCTCAGTGCCTGTTCAACACGGCGATCGCGCGAAAACTCCAGCAGATCGCTCTTCAGGTGACGCGAAGTCGCCATTGCACTGGCCAGCGCATTGAACGATGGGTGGAACAACGCATGCATAAAGCCATTTTTCAGTGCACGTTCACGGTTCTGCTGCAGGTACGCATCGGTATCACGCAGTTCCTGCGGCGGCGCATACTCTTCCGGGATCAGGAACAGCTGCGCACGTTTGGTTTTCTGACCAATCGTTGCCCGGCTGGACATCACCGAAACAAACGGCGACAGGATCAGCGAGAAGACAATCGGTGCCAGCCACCACAGGAAGTTGAGGTCCAGCCAGCCCATCCCAATCGCCCACACCGCACCCAGCAGCAGCTGCGAACCGTGACGGGCAAAGGCTTCGCTCCACGGGGTCGCGTCGTCATCACGCTGCGGTGAATTCCACACCACTTCCCAGCCGAGGAAGGCACTGACCACAAACACGGTATGGAACAGCATACGCACCGGTGCCAGCAGCACTGAGAACAGCATCTCCAGCAGCAGCGAGACGAACAGCCGCAACGCACCACCGTACTCTTTCGCGCCTTTACACCAGATCAGCACTACGCTGAGCAGTTTCGGCAGGAACAGCAGCACCAGTGTGGTGGAGAACAGCGCAATCGCCAGTTCCGGACGCCACTGTGGCCATACCGGGAACAGCTGCCGCGGCTGCAGGAAGTACTGCGGCTCCATCAGCGTATGCACCACCTGCAAAGCGGTGGAAAGCGCCAGGAACATAAACCACAGCGGCGCGGAGAGATAGGACATCACGCCCGTCAGGAACACCGCACGGTGCACCGGGTGCATCCCTTTCACCAGGAACAGGCGGAAGTTCATCAGGTTACCGTGACACCAGCGGCGGTCACGCTTCAGCTCATCCAGCAGGTTTGGCGGCAGTTCTTCATAAGAACCCGGCAGATCGTAGGCAATCCACACCCCCCAGCCAGCACGGCGCATCAGCGCGGCTTCAACAAAGTCATGAGACAGAATTGAACCGGCAAACGAACCTTCACCCGGCAGCGGCGCCAGCGCACAGTGCTCAATAAACGGCTGCACGCGAATAATGGCGTTGTGACCCCAGTAGTGTGACTCGCCCAACTGCCAGAAGTGCAGACCGGCGGTAAACAGCGGGCCATAAACACGGGTGGCAAACTGCTGGCAACGCGCATACAGGGTATCCATGCCGGACGCTTTCGGCGACGACTGGATAATGCCGGCATTCGGGTTGGCTTCCATCATGCGCACCAGGCCGGTGAGACACTCGCCGCTCATCACGCTGTCCGCATCCAGCACGACCATATAGCTGTACTGGCTGCCCCAGCGGCGGCAGAAGTCATCAATGTTACCGCTTTTACGCTTCACACGACGGCGGCGACGGCGATAGAAAATCTTGCCCGCACCACCAACATCACGCACCAGCTCCATCCACGCTTTCTGCTCCGCCATGGCGATATCCGCATCATAGCTGTCGCTGAGGATGTAGACGTCGAAGTGCTGCTGCTCACCAGTACGCACCACGGATTCCCAGGTGGCGCGCAGACCGGCGAACACGCGTTCTACGTCTTCGTTACAGATCGGCATAATCAGCGCGGTGCGATGTTCCGGGTTAATCGGTTCATCGCCGGTGGTGGCATAAGAGATGCTGTATTTGTCGCGGCCAATCAGCAGTTGCAGGAAGCCCATCAGCGCGGTCCAGAAACCGGCCGACACCCAGCAGAACAGAATGGCAAACAGGAACAGAATCCCGGTCTGCAGAATGTAAGGCAGGATCTGCAGGAAAGACTGCTGCCAGTTCTGGTTGATCATCTCCATGGGATCGATCAACGCCCAGCCCTGATACGGCAGAATGGTTTTCATATACCAGGTGGCGACCACGGTCTGCGCCAGCGTCAGCAGCAGCAGAATATAGCGGCGAATAGAACCGACATGACGCCATTTATCTTCTGACTTCTGCTCTTCCGCACTGGCATAGCGATGGGTGGTTTTGCGGCCACGCAGTGAATCCCAGGCGCGCGCCAGCGGGTTAGTACGCCAGGCTTCCGGGAACATCAGTGAACGTTTTACCGGTGGCATCGCTTTCAGCGTGGTGCGACCGACATAGTCGTTATCGAACTGTTCACCACCGGCGACAGAGTCCGGCCACGCCATCTCGATACGGGATTTGACCGATTCGAGCGGCGTGTCGTCCGCGCGGCTTTCCTCCGGGCCATGCTGGCCCAGCTGGCGGTGAAGCTTGCTCCAGACTTCATCAGACGCGCCGCTTTCCGGCAGCGCCTGTTGCAGTCCCTGCTTCCGCTCAGCGGAAGCAGGCAGCAAGTCGATGTAATCAGCAGGGGTTACGGTAGACTTATTCATTGGCAGGCAACTGATAGCTCCAGGTTTCCGTCAGCGTTTTGTCGCCATTGATCAGCGCAGCACGCATTTCGGTCGCTTGCTTATTGTCTTTCACACGCAGACGCAGCGTCAGACGCCAGCCTTTAGTCACGTCGTTGTAGCGCACACTTTGCTCGACCACTTCACCGTTAGCACCTACGCTAACCTGTGGTGCTACCGGCGTGTTCGCCGCCAGCTTGCTCATTTCCGGGCCAACAAAGTCCACCAGGAAGGCGATAGTGCCGTCCGGCTGGCGCACCAGGTTGGACTGTTTCACATCACCGGTAGAGCGCAGCGTGCTCTTCACATACGCCGTTTCCGGCGAGTGCAGCTGACCTTCGTCGCGCGTGAAGTGCAGACGATAGTTAAACTTCATCTCTTTGCCTGGCTCCGGCAGCGATTCCGGCGACCAGAACGCGACGATGTTGTCGTTGGTTTCATCCGCGGTTGGGATTTCCACCAGCTCAACACGTCCTTTGCCCCAGTCACCCTGCGTCTCTACCCAGCCGCTTGGACGTTTGTCGTAACGGTCATCCAGATCCTGGAACTGACTGAAGTCACGACCGCGCTGCAGCAGGCCAAATCCTTTCGGATTCTCAACGGTAAAGGTGCTGACCGCCAGATGCTTCGGATTATTCAGCGGACGCCAGATCCACTCGCCATTACCGGCATGAATGGAGAGACCGTTGGAATCATGCAGCGCCGGACGGTAGTTCACTATCGGAGAAGGCTGATTTGGACCAAACAGGAACATGCTGGTCAGTGGCGCGACGCCCAGTTTACCGACGTTATCACGCAGATAGACCTTAGACTGCACGTCGACGGTGGTCTCTTTGCCCGGACGGATAATAAAGCGGTAAGCGCCCGCTGCGCGCGGTGAATCAAGCAGCGCGTAGATCACCAGATGCTTATCCTGCGGTTTCGGCCGCTCAATCCAGTACTCTTTGAAACGCGGGAACTCTTCGCCAGAAGGCAGCGCGGTGTCGATCGCCAGACCACGGGCAGACAGGCCATACACCTGATCGCCGCCAATCACGCGGAAATAGCTCGCCCCGAGGAAGCTGCCAATTTCATCGTGTTTATCTTTGCTGTTCAGCGAATAAAGCACTTTAAAACCGGCATAACCGAGGTTTTTCACCGTTTCCGGATCGTGTTTCACGTTACCAAACGTAAACAGGTCCGGGTTGTACTTGATCTCGCGCACCGAGGTGGCGGTCACTTCGTTCAGTTTCACCGGCATATCGAAATACATGCCCTGGTGATAGAACTCAAGCTTGAATGGGGTCTTCAGCTTGCTCCAGTACGCTTTATCGTGGTTGAACTGAATCTGCTGGTAATCAGCAAATTTCATCTCACGAAATTGTGAAGGTAAATTGCTTTTCGGGGTTTCAAAACCCTTTCCGGCCAGCTCTTGCGCCTGCTTTGCCACATCATCGATGCTGAACGCCCAGCTGGAGCTGGCATACAGCGAAAGCAAAACTGCCGCGCCAATCCCGCGCATCTTGATCAGTTTTGGTTCATTTTTCATTTTAATCAGCACATCTCCCCCTTTCGTGTGCTTAAAGCAATCCGGTAAATCTTAATGGATAATTCTGGTTTCCGACAGCCTGCGCGGGATTTTGTTCCCGTGTATTTGCTCGCTAAGCGCCCATATCTCAAGCGTTTAGCGGATACGGATTTGGCTGATAGTATACTCTTTGTTGCTACAGTAAAGTAAGCCCATGCTTTAGCCTGGTTCAGGGCGAACCAGAGGATTAATTTGGTCAAAAAATGGATAACTATGAGCATAAAAAAACCACAACGTGAGTATTTCCTTGATTCCATCCGCGCATACCTGATGCTGCTGGGTGTACCCTTTCATTTGTCCCTGATTTACTCCAGTCATCAGTGGTCCGTTAACAGCGCGGAAACCAGCGTCTGGCTGACGGTACTGAATGACATCATTCACGCCTTCCGTATGCAGGTGTTTTTTGTTATTTCCGGTTACTTTTCCTATATGTTGTACCTGCGTTATCAGCCTCAGCGCTGGCTGAAAGTACGTGTGGAGCGTGTCGCGATTCCGATGCTCACCGCCGTACCGTTACTGACGCTGCCGCAGTTTTTCCTGCTGAAAGACTGGACGCCCGCCGTCGGCGACTGGCCAAGCTTTTCGCTGTATGACAAGTACAATGCGCTGGCGTGGAACCTGATCTCGCATTTATGGTTCCTGCTGGTGCTGGTGCTGTTAACCTCATTAAGCCTGTTAACCTTCCGCATCCTGCGTGATTTCGGTTATCGCCGTGCAGAAAAAACGGACTATTCCGAGCTTAACTGGACAAAATTAACGCTGAGTTTTGTCGCGTTTGCGCTGATCTGGGGAACGATTCGTCGCCTGCTGTTTATTTTTCACCCGGATTTACTGCGTGATGCGCTGTTTAATTTTGCGGTGATGCAGACGCTGTTCTATCTGCCGTTCTTTATGCTGGGGGCGATGGCGTGGAAGCATGAAGCGATTAAATCGCTGCTGGTGAAGTTTAACCCGTGGACACTGGTCGGCGCGGCGCTGGCGTTTGTCGCCTATATGCTGAACCAGCGCTATAACCTCGGCGAAGGCTGGCTGTATGAGATTGATGTGCTGATTACCATGCCGCTGGGAGTCTGGATGGTCAATGTGCTGTTCGCCCTCGGCCATCGCCTGCTGAACTCACATTCCCCGCGCGTCACTTATCTGGTCAATGCATCGCTGTTTATTTATCTGGTGCACCACCCGCTGACACTGCTGTACGGCATCTTTATTACTCCGTCGATCAGCAATGATACGCTGGGCTTTTTTGTCGGACTGGCGTTTGTATTTGGCATTGCCTTCCTGCTGTATGAAATTCATCTGCGCATTCCGCTGCTGCGCTTCCTGTTTTCCGGCAAGCCGCAACCGGCAACTGCCTGACGCCCGACGGCGGGGATATTCCCCGCCGTTTACAGCAACCACTCGATTGGCAGACGCCACACCAGACGCACCAGTAAACGCTGCATCAGCCGGGTACGCGGTTCGTGTTTATGCACCACCTCCCCCGCTTCCCCTTCATATTCCACCCAGTTAATCCGTCCCCAGCGATCCAGCCGCAGCTTCCAAGCTTTGTCACGCATTCGCTGCGTAAAGCGGTCATGCACTGCGGTTGCCAGCGTCTCACTGTCGATCACAAAACCCATTTCAGTATTCAGCATCGCCGAACGGGGATCGAAGTTAAACGAACCGATAAACACTTTCTGGTTGTCAACGCTAAAGGTTTTGGCATGCAGGCTGGAGCCGGAGTGCCCGGTGAGGCCGCGATCGTGACTGGCTTCCGGACTGTCACTGCCCGGTTTCATTTCATACAGCGCAATACCGCGGCGCAGCAGTTTCTTGCGCCATTTGGCGTAACCGGCATGAACAATCGAGACATCATTCGCCGCCAGCGAGTTGGTCAGAATGGCAATATTGACTCCGCGCCGCTTCAGCGCCACCAGCTGTGCCACCCCGGCACGTGTCGGCACAAAATAAGCGGAAATAATATCGAACTGCTGTTGCGGCGTGCCGATCACCTCCAGCATGCGCTGCGGCAGCATGGTTGACGCGCGCGCCCTGCCCAGCCCCTTACGCGGATCGTCACTGAGTAAGCGCGTCGTGGCCCAAATCAGTGTTAACTCGCCGCTCTCCAGTTGGGTGACAAATGACGAACTTTGCAGCCGCTGCAGATATCGCTGCACCTGATCGCTGTCGCGCCACGCTTCCGGCAGGCGCACCGCCGAACCCTCAGAGTCATCATCCACCTCCACCACCGACTGCAGTGGTGAAACGGCGTCGCTGCGCCAGTAGCGCTCAAAATCCGCGCACACTTCTATCACCACCGGCCCAATCGCCAGTACATCGAGATCGGAAAACAGCGGCTCATCGCCCGCCGCAAAGTATTCATCGCCGATGTTGCGCCCGCCAACGAGGGTGGCGATGCCATCAACGGTAAAACTTTTATTGTGCATCCGGCGATTCAGGCGGGCGAAATCGGTGAGATAACCGAGCGCACGCAGGGTGCGAAACGAGAAGGGATTAAACAGCCGCACATCGATATTGGCATGGCGGTTCAGCTCACTCAGGGTGCGATCCAGCCCCATGGTGTTATTGTCATCCAGCAGCAGACGCACGTTCACCCCGCGATCCGCCGCTTCCAGTAACGCGCTGAACAGCAACCGCCCGGACATATCGTTCTGCCAGATATAATACTGCACGTCGATGCTGCGTTCAGCCATGGAAATCAGCAGATAGCGCGCCGCAAACGCATCCAGCCCCTCTTCCAGCGGATGAATGCCACTCTGTAACGGGTGGCGTGCCAGCCGCGGTGTAATCGCCTGCGCCAGACGGGTGGCCTCGGGTGCATCATCCCAGCCAGCCTTTGCAGCAAAAGCGTCGGACATGGTGGTTCCTCTATCAGACTGATGGTGCTCTGTGCAGATAATACCGGATATGCCGGTCAGCGGAATACCTTTGGACGGCCCACAATCCTTAAGTGCAATTTCGTCTAGACTTAGCGAACAGAGTCCGCGCACCGGAGGATCGCCCTATGTCCGTACAACCGCGCCACCAGCCGCAGCTGTTCCGCAGCTTTTTCCAGGGTAGCTTCGCCTGTTCCACCGCCTGCCGCGCCGAAGGGAAACGTGTCGACCTGGTGATTAACAGCGGACACGATATGCTGCTGGACAACGACTACGCAGCCCTGGCCACACACCATCTGCACACCGCGCGTGACGGTGCACGCTGGTATCTGATTGAGCAGCAACCCGGCGAATATGACTGGTCCACCTTTATGCCAATGCTGCACGCGGCGGAACGCCATGACGTGGAAATTATCTGGGAACTGGCACACTTCGGCTATCCGGCGCACCTTGATATCTGGCAGCCGCAGTTTATTGACAGTTTTGCCCGTTTTGCCCGGGCGATGGCCGAAGTGATGCGGGATGAAGGCCATACGCAGCCGTTTTTCACCCCCGTCAACCAGATCTCTTTCTGGTCCTGGGCCGGTGCGGAAGTGGCGTGGCTCAATCCCAACAGCAGCGCCCGCGCAAAAGACCTCAAGCGCCAGCTGGTGCGCGCCAGCCTGGCGGCGATGGATGCCATTCGCGATGTGCTGCCAGAGGCGCGTTTTGTGCTGACCGATCCACTGGTGCATATCGCGGCGGCGGACGCCAGTGAAGCGACGATTGAGGAAGCGCAGCGCCAGCATCTGGCGCAGTTTGAAGCCTGGGATATGCTGAGCGGCCGCCTGCACCCAGAACTGGGTGGTGACCCGCGTTATCTGGATATTATTGGCGTCAATTACTATCCCGATAATCAGTGGTTCAGTAATGGCGAGCCGCTGACGCAGGAACAACCTGCCTGGCGTCCGCTCAGTCAGTTACTGGAGGAAGTCTGGCTGCGCTATCAGCGGCCACTGTTGCTAGCGGAAACTGGCGCCGAAGGCGATGCACGCGCAGGCTGGCTGCGTTCGGTGATGGAGCAGGTCAATATTACGCTGGAGAACGGGGTTCCGCTTGAAGGGGTTTCCCTGTATCCGGTGGCAGAGTATCCGTCATGGGCGGATTATCGCCGTTCACCTGGTGCGCTGCTGGGACTGCCCGACCCAAATGGTAACCGCACGGTATATGAACCACTGGCGCTGGAACTGCGAAGTCAGCAAATCAAAATGCAGAATGCTCAGGGACGTAAGGCGTGATCTTTCTGGTAACAGGACTGGACATCGATGGGTGGTTCTGGCGGATGACGCACATCTGACAGCCAGGTCATCACAAACAGGATTATCACGCAAATCAGACAGGCACAGAGTAAACCAATTACCGCGATAAGTTTGTCATCTCTGTTTTCCATCATCCAGCTCTCCGTTCATGACTGGTATTGCGCTGCCGGAGATCTCAGGTCATCCACAGCGTAATCATCAGAACGAAGATTATAAGTGTAAAAGAGGTCACTGCAAGCACCACGATGGCAAACTGCGCATCATCGAGCGGCACCCGCGGCTCTTTTTCCCGCTCTGGCGGGGGTGTCATAGGGTCCATTTCAGTCTTAAGTAACGGCGGATTCAAGTTCGAAGTGCAACGCTAAGCCGCCTGTCTTAACTCTGCAAAGACCACTGAAGGCTGCCGGAAC